>JAYVQV010000249.1:0-7983 GCA_043776855.1 Limisphaerales bacterium
GGAGCCGGTTGATTTCCGTGAGCGTAAGTTTGCCATTCACGCGCCAAGGCTAGACGAGGGCGCGGCGTTTGCAAACGCCGTTCTGAATTTCAAAAATCCTTGAACGCGTCTTCCAGCGGAATTTCCGCGCGCGCCACCGGGGCGGCGAACTTCCGGCCCGAACGCTTCACCGCCGTGAGCTGGAGCGCGGGCTGGGAATTTTTTTCCGCCGCCGTCTGTGCCGCCGCGCCTGCCACCACGCCGGTGAGGTCGTTGACCACGCGCTTCATCGCCTGCGCCTGCGAGTTCAATTCCATCGCCGCCGCCGAACATTCCTCCGCCGTGGCGGCGTTGCCCTGCGTCACCTTGTCCATCTGGCCGGCGGCGGTGCTGATCTGCGAAATGCCCTGCGACTGCTCGCGCGAGGCGGTGGCCACTTCCGTCGCGAGGTCGTCCAGTTGCCGCGCCTTCGCCACGATGCCATCGAGCGCGGACGTAACTTTTCCGGTCAACGCCACGCCCTGCTCGGTGTTCGTCAGCGCGCTGTCAATCTTCGCCGCCGTTTCTTTCGCGGCGGCGGCGCTGCGCTGCGCCAGGGTGCGAACCTCGTCCGCGACGACGGCGAAACCCATGCCCGCTTCACCAGCGCGCGCGGCTTCGACGGCGGCGTTCAGCGCGAGAATATTTGTTTGAAACGCAATCTCATCAATCGTGCGGATGATCTTCGCGATTTCGTCGCTGGAAATTTTAATCGCGCTCATCGCCCGGCTCATCGCCTTCATGTCCGCCGCGCCGCGGTCGGCGGCGGCGCAGGTTTCCTTGGAGAGCGCGTTGGCTTTTTCGGTGTTGTCGGAATTTCGTTTCGTCATCGCCGCCAGTTCCTCCAGCGAGGCGCTCGTTTGCTCGATGGCCGCGGCCTGCTCGCTCGAACCTTCCGCCAGCCCGCGGCTGGACTCGGAAATCTGCGCGGCGGCGGAAACAAACATATTAGAATTTTCCGTGAGCGAACCGATCAGCCTGGCAAACTTCGCGGCCAGCGTCCGCACGTTGAACCAGATCACCCCGCCCGCCAGCACCAAGGTCAGCGCCACGATGCCAAGATTCAGCCACTGCTGCCGTTGAAACGACGCCACGCGCACTTGCAACAGCCCGTCCAGTTCGTTCACCGTCGCATCCCACAGCCGGAAACTTTCCGCCCGCGCCGCCCAGCCGGCATTTTCAAAATCCGCCGACGAAACATTTTCGCCTGCCGCGATGCGGTTCAGCAGGGTGATGAACACGGCGTTCGCCTTGGTATATTTTTCCACCACGCCGGGGAGGTTCGCTGGCAGCGAGGCACTCGCGCCGTAAAAGTTTTTATCTTCGCTCAACGATGTCTGCGCGTCGCCGGTGATGCGATCCACATCATCCGCCTGCAACATCGCCGCGAGCACCGCCGCCTGCGTGCGGTTCGCCGCCGTGGGTGTGCCGCGCAACCAGCCAGCCATCGGCGTGATGGCGTCGCCGAGCCGCTGCTGCGTCTGCGGCAGCGCGCAAAGCGTAATGTCCATGAGGTAATAGCTGTCCAAGTCGCTATCGAGAATCAGATTCGAGAGGTCGCCCGCGTGCGCGATCATCGTGCGGATGGAGCCGGTGAGCTGCGCGTTCAATTCATCGGCAGCGGTGCCGGGCGGCGCAGTTTTCCAGCGCTGCCAGTTTGACTGCACGACGGAAAGCCGCGCGTGGTCGCGCTTGCGCGCGGCCAGCTCGGCGTCGGTAAATTTTAATTTGCTCCCCAGATCACCGTTGTAATTTTCCGTGAGCGACTGCAAGGCGCGATCCATTTCCCCGGTCAAACCAGCGGTGTTGGCAGATGAAAAATTTCGCGCCGCCGCCACGCGCGGGAGCAGGTCGAGGATTTTTTCCAGCGGTCGTTGAAATGCGTTGCCGCGCAATTCCTGCCGCCCAAACTCGATGGTGCGGTTGATGGAGAGATGGATGAGGCACAGGGCGACCACGGCGAGCGGCACGATGCCAACCAGAGCGACCAGCACCATCCGCTGCTTCAGATTGATTTCTTTATTTTTCATCGGCGGTTAAAAATCCCGGAACGCGGCTTCCAATGGAATCTCATCGCGCGCGGCGGCACCGTTTTTCACGGTCGGGCGCGCGGCGGGCTTGAATTTCGCCGCCGATTTGGCTGGAGATTTTTCCGGGTCGGTCGGCGAATGGCTCACCAGTTGCAACAGTTCGCCCACCGTCTCCCGCATGGCCAGCGCCTGCGCGCTCAACTGGCGCGCGGCGGAGGCGCTTTCCTCCGCGCTCGCCGCGTTGCCTTGGGTGACGCGATCCATCTGGCCGACAGCGGAATTGATCTGCGAGATGCCCTGCGTCTGCTCGCGCGAGGCGCTGGCGACTTCGGTGGCGAGTTCGTCCAGCTCGCGCGCCTTCGTGACGATGTCGTTCAAGGTGGTGGTCACCTTGGCGCTCAAGTCCACGCCGCGCGCGGTGTTGCCGATGGCGCTCTCGATTTTCGCGGCGGTTTCCTTGGCGGCCTGCGCGCTGCGTTGGGCGAGGTTGCGGACCTCGTCGGCGACGACGGCGAAACCCATGCCCGCCTCGCCCGCGCGCGCGGCTTCGACGGCGGCGTTCAACGCGAGAATGTTCGTTTGAAATGCAATCTCATCAATCGTGCGGATGATTTTCGCGATGTCAGCGCTGGAATTTTTTATCGCATCCATCGCGGCGGACATGGCTTGAATATCTTCGGCGCCTTTGTCAGCGGCGACGCGGGTCTGCTTGGCGAGGGCGTTGGCCTGCTCGGCATTTTCCGCGTTGCGCTTGGTCATGCTGGTGAGTTCTTCGAGCGAAGCGCTGGTCTCCTCGATGGAGGCGGCCTGCTCGCTGGAACCTTCCGCGAGCGACTGGCTGGTGGCGGTGATGTTGCCCGCCGCCGCGGTCACCTCGCCCGAGACCGCCTGCAGCGCGCGAATGTTTTTTTGGAGGATGCGCTGGATGCCGCCGGCCTGAAATTTTGCCAGCACGATGGCAAAGAGAATGAGCAGACCCACCGCGACCAGTCCGATGGCGTGTGAGGTGTCGGCCTGGGCGACGGCGTGGCGGTTGGCTTGCTCGGTCTTTTCGAGAAACACGTCCAGCAACCGATTTTCCTCCGCGCGCGGCGGCAGGTAGGACGCTTCATAAAATCCCAACGCCGCCTTCGGGTCGTTCACGATGAGATCCATGACTTTGTTCTCCAGCGCGTTCAAAGTTTTTTCATCGAACTCCGCCACGGCATTGATGCCCGCCACCAGTTCCGGTTTATCCGCGAGCAAGGTCTTCAACGTATCCGCACGTTTGACCAAGCGTTCATCAGCGGCCAGCTTGCGGCTCTTTTCAAGATCGCTCTTGGGGTTGAGCAACATCCCACGCAGGGCGTCGCTCATCTCCAGCATGTCGAAACGGATTTGCGCGGTGGTAATGGAAACCTCGCGCTGGCGATCCTCGATGCGCTGGTGGCTCAGGCTGTCGCGGTGATCGAACCACACTTTGACGGCCAGGCCGAGGAGGCACAGGCCGCAGAGTGAAGCCAGCGTGAAGTAAAGCCGTTGGGCGATGGTGCGATTTTTCATGGTAACGATTCAGTAAAAAATTTGGGATGCGGTTTGGTAAAACGGAATCAGAACATGGCCAGACTTGGTTCGCCCTTGACGGAGCCAATGCCAATCACCTCGTCAATGTTGAGCAGGGATTTCACCACGCCCTTCACCGTGGCGATGCCGGTGAGGTAGTGCGTGGCGATCTGCCCGCCGAAGTTTGGGGTCGGCTCGATGTCGCCCTCGGCGATGTTGATGACCTCCTCCACGCCGTCCACGATGAGGCCCATCTGCGTCGCCTTGCCGTCCGGCAGCTTGACCTGCACGACCACGATGCACGTCTGCTCCGTGCTGCTCGCCGCGAAGTCGAAGCGCACGCGCAGATCCATCACGGGAATAATTTTTCCGCGCAGGTTGATGACGCCCTTGATATGCGGCGGCATCTGCGGCACGGCGGTGATGGCGGTGAGGCGAATGATTTCGCGCACCTTCAACACATCAATGCCGTAGGCCTCGGCCTGCAATTTGAAGGTCAGGTATTTGCCGGCCACGCGGTTCACGCCCGCCGATTTCCGCTCGATAGATTCAGTAGCCATCATGTCTCCATCGGCGGATGGCGGGAAAACCTTGAAGGGAATTTTAACCGGAACCATGCCGTTGAATTGGGGAGCGCGCCCGCCTCGGGCGCAGCGGGTCGCGCCCACGCGACCCGCCCGGACGGACGAAAACCAAACTTCATTCGGTTGGCCTTCGTGCGTTCGGGTTCGGCGCGAGGGCGCGCCGAACTACAGCCGGGGCGGCTGTGCTCCCCATTTTCTATTGCATCGTTCCGGCTTAGGGCAAGGCCACTGGCGGGCGCCGCTCGACAACGGGCGGCGGGCGCAGGAAAATTTTATCATCAGGGCGGCTTTCGCGAAGTTGGCCGCGCCACCTATCGCGGCGCGCCGCTGATTTATTTTGAACTGCGGCTGTGAATTCCGCGTGAGACAGGCGTCGCGCCTGTCTCCATTTTTAATTCCAAAAAATTTCTCACGCCAAGGCCGCGAAGGCCGCCAAGTTGAACGTGAAAAACTTTGCGCCCTTCGCGGCCTTTGCGTGAGGCTGAAGTTTCGGAAGAATCCTCAACCAGGTTACGCGTAAAAAACTTTTCGGATTTGCCCGGCTTGCGGCAGCCTATGGGTGAGATGAATGAACGGCAGTCAGATTTCGCGGCGTTGCAGCAGTTCGCGCGGGCGGGAAGCCAGGAGGCGTTCCGCAGCGTCGTCCGCCGCCATGTGGACCTCGTGTTCGCCACCGCGCTCCGCAAGGTCGGCGATGCGGGCGCGGCGGAAGAAGTCGCGCAAAATGTTTTCGGCGCGCTCGCCCGCAAGGCGTGGAGTTTCGCGCCGGACGATTCGCTGCCCGCGTGGCTGCACAAGGCCGCGCTGCTGGAATCCCAACACTGGCTGCGCGGCGAACTCCGCCGCCGTCAGCGCGAACAAACCGCCGCCGAACTCGGCACCACCATGAAAACTCCCGATGAATCCGCCGCCTTCAACGCGCTGCTCCCGCTGCTGGACGACGCGCTCCTCTCGCTCCGCGAAACCGACCGCACCGCGCTGCTGCTGCGGTTTTACGAGCGGCGTCCGCTGCGCGATGTGGGCGGCGCGCTCGGCGTGAGCGAAGACACCGCGCAGAAACGCGTGGCGACGGCGCTGGAAAAGCTCGCGGATTTTTTCCAACGGCGCGGCTACCGCACGGCCACGGTCGCGGCGGCCACGGCGGCGTTGCAGCACACAGCCACGTCCGCATCGGCAGCGACGGTCGCGTCCGTTGCGACCGCCGCGTTGGCGGGCGCACCACCAGCATTGACTGGGATAGGCGCAATTGTTTCGCGGGTGGTGACGATGAGCAAAGTCCAGACGGTGGTGCTTTGCGCCGTGGTCGCCATCGCGCCGGTGTTGTGGCAATGGAGCAAACAATTTCATGCCGCGAACGATCTGTCGGCGGCCAGAGAAAAACTTGTGGTCGCGCAGGAGGAATTTGACCGGTTGCAGACCGAAACCGAACAAGCGCGCGGAAAATCTGCGAAGCTCGACGCCCGCTGGTCGGACGCAAGTAATGCCGCCGCGCAAAGTGCGGACACGGCGCGGCGTTTTGCGGAGTGGAAGAAAAAAATCCGCGCGACGCTGCTCGCAGTGGATTATCGGTGGCCGGAAGATTCGCCATTCGTGCGCGTCCACAAGTCGGTGCTGCCTCAACTGAATGTCCGTCTGCCCGTGCTAGAACCGGGCGTCATCAAGCCGGAGGCGCGCGAGCTGCTCGGGCTTTCGCCGCAGGAGCGCGAGCAGGCCGAGGCCGCGCTTCAAAAATATCTGACGCAAACGGACGAACTGCTCGCTTCAAAAATGTTCCGCACCAACCGCTCCGAATATGCACGGGTGCCGAAGGGTGCGCTGGCCTCGCAAATTTTTGTCATCCCGGCGCTGGGTGGCAAATTCGGGCCGGGCGCAGATGAATTGAACGCGGCACTTCGCAACGCGCTGGGCGACGAACGATGGAAACTGGTGAAAGCACAGATTAAATCTTACGGCAAATCGATTTTTTGGCAGACTTTGAATCTCTACTCAGGTGAGCGAGCTCAGGAGCTGGCGGTCTGGGTTGAGAACCGCGATGGCATTCCGACGGCCGGTTTCGCGTGGAGCACACAGCAAGGCTCCATTATTTTGCCGCGAGTGGAGTTGCAGTTTCTGCTCCCAGACGCGCAATTTCCAGAAGGATTCTCACTGGATGATTATCTGGGTATCGCGCACAACGTCTCTTCCGTCGTCATGAATCCGACGCTGGCGTGGTTGCGGGAACAAGCCGCCATGCGGCTCGGCCAGAAGGGAGACAAATGAAACGCGCGTTGCTTGCCCTTTTCGTTTTTGCCGCCGGCGCGGCCAGCTATTTTCATTCGCGCCAGCGCGCGGACGAAATTCAAAAGGAACTCGCCGCGCAAGCCGCGACGCTCGTCGAACTCACACAAAAAGCCACCCGGTTGCAGACGGAGCAGCAGGAATTATCCGCGCACATGGCCGAGACCAAAAATTTATTCTCCGCCCTACCGTTGCCCGCGCCCGCCGACGCGCTGGCCCGAAAAATTCTTGGTGGAGCAACGTGGAAAAACCTTTCCGCCGCCGAGTCCGAACGGCTGCTGGCGGAGCTGGGCTTCAACTGGAATTCTTCCGGCGAATTCCTTTTCCTCAACAAAAGTTCGGTGGAAAAAATCAGTTTCGCTGGCTTGAAAGGAACACAGCTTTCCCAAGCCGCGCTGGAAATCCTCGCCATTTCGCCAGCGGAAAAAGAATCTATCGAGAGCATGGCGCGACGACTGACCGATGCCCAGGCCGCATGGATGAAGGAGCATCTCACGCGCACCGAGCCGCATGGCGAGGTCGTCGCCGAATACTCGCTGCCGCCGGATGCTGATTTTTCGGCGCAACAACTGGCCGACTTCACCAACACGCTTGCGACGGCGCTCGACCCGCAGCGGGCGCAATGGTTGCAGGATCATGCGGGCGGTTGGATGATGGATTTCGGACTGCGGCAAGAAGCAAACTTGTCGAAGGTTTCTCCGAACCTGCTGGCGCTGGCTATGAAAAATCTTCCCGAGGCGGAACCGACACGGCTCACCATCACAAGCCGGACCTCGGGTGGCACAACTTATCTGGACTACACCTTGCAAGACTCGGGCAGCACTATAAGCCTGCGTCCGTGGCAGCCGTTCCCGCAGGCGTTTCGCGCGGCGTTTCCCGGCGGCTGGCCGGACGTGTTCGCACACGAGAACATCCCGCTGCCGAAGGAGCTTGAGCCGGCGAAGTGAACCGCGTAGGACGGGCGTCGCGCCTGTCTCCATTTCAAAAAAGCAGCGGACACAAACCGCGAACCACGCGAAATACACGAACAAAAACTCTGGCATGGTGGTGGGACGGCACGTTTCCCCTCACCCTGACCCTCTCCCTCGGGGAGAAGGAACAGCCGTTGAACATTTTTGTAAAACGCAATCGCAACCAAGCAGAATTCAGCACCCGATTTGCCAAGACGCGGCGAGCGTTTCACCCTCTCCGCGTTTTGCGGAGTCGGCGGAGCAAAATGGGGAGAGGGCCGGGGTGAGGTGCTAGCTCTTCCATTTTTTCCCGTTCGCGTATTTCGCGTGGTTCGCGGTTGATGCTTCTGAATTTTTTAGAGACAGGCGCGACGCCTGTCCTACGTCAGCCGCGCGGCGCAAATTTTCTCCCGGCCAAATAAACCACGAACGCCACGCCGAAGCCGACGAACCAGGCGTAGTTGTAGAGATGCGCGAGGAATGGCGGCACACTGTCGGTGTTGAGTAATTTCACATTCACCAGAAATCCCGGCAGGCTCGGCAACGCACCCAGCACCAACGCGAGCAAGGCCACCAGACTGA
>JAYVQV010000250.1:0-2075 GCA_043776855.1 Limisphaerales bacterium
GCAGGCGAGAAATAAAACCATGCCGAGCTCGCGCAACGCCGCGTTGGTGCTGGCGGGCATATACCAAACGAGCGGGCCGATGCGCCCGACGCGCCCCAGAATCAAAGCCAGCAGCAGCGGGCCGCCCGCGAGCCCGAGGCTGACCGGCACGGGGATATGTGGGAGCGCGATGGGAATCATGCCCACGCCGATGCCGAGCGCGATGCCGAGGAAGATGGGCAAAAAATTAGTTTCGTTCAGCGCCTGAATGCGGTTGCCCAAAACTTCCGCTGCCTGCTTGATCGCTACGGTGTCGCCGACGATTTGCAGCGTGTCGCCGAATTGCAGGCGCAGTTCCCGCACGGCGGTCATTTCGATTTCTGCGCGCGCCACGCGGGTGACGGCCACGCCGCAATTCCGATCCAGACCCAGCTCGCCGAGCGTTTTTCCGAGCGCCTCGCGCCGCGTGACGACGACGCGTTTGGCAATCAGGTCGCCGGGCGTTTGCAGCAAATCCACTTCGCTGACACGGCCAACTGCCTCGCAAAACTTTTCCAAGGCCGCGCGCGTGCCGACGGCCAGCACGAGGTCGCCAAGGTGAAAAAATGTTTTGTCACCCACAGTTTCCACCTCGGTATTTCCTTTCCGTTGGAGGCGGGAAACGGCGACGCCGGACGACGACGCGAGGCGGATGATGGATTTATTTTCCACCGTCGAATTTGTAACGAGGAAATTCAATCGCTCCAACTTTGCAGGGGTTGCATTCGCAGCGGCAGGAATATTTTCCAGATTGCGACCGAAGAAAAATTTTAACAGCAGCAGCGAACCGATGATGCCGATGATGCCGCCGGGATACGCGACCGCATACGCCAGCGCGGGCTGGCTGGCCTGATCCGCCCACGCGCCGCCAAGCGATTTCAACATCTGCTGCGCCGCGCCGAGCGAGGGCGTGTTGGTCGTTGCACCGGAAAAAAGTCCGAGTGCCGCGACGAGATTGAGGCCCATGAGCTGCGCGATGACGGCGGTGAGGGTCGCGCCCGCCAGCACGATGAAGAGGGCGAGGGCGTTGAGCTTTAATCCCTGTTTCCGCAGCGAGGCAAAAAATCCCGGCCCCAGTTGCAGGCCGATGGTGAAGACAAAAAGAATCAGACCGAACTCGCGCACGAAGCCCAAGACCGGCTTCTCGAGGTGCAGTCCAAAATGTCCCGCCAAAATTCCGGCGAACAGAACGCCGGTGATGCCGAGGCCGATGCCTTTGATTTTGATTTGCGCGAGCGCCAGCCCCGCGACGGCCACGAGCATCAAAACCAAAACCGCCCAGGCCACCGGTTGGGTTTGTGAGAAGTTCGTAATCCATTCCATAATACATCAAGCCTTTGGCAATTCTGTCCCGACCCAAGCCACTCTCGCAAAAACCACTGGCGCAAGATAGCACGGTTTGCCGCCGCATCCGGGTGTCCGCGAAAGAAATAACCGCAACTGCTGAAGGGGTAAAAAATTTTAATAACTTGCCCGCGCCAACTTTTACGAGCCAAATATGTGTTAGCTTTTCTTGGCGGTGAACACAAAGGAACGAAAAGGAATTATATGAACCAACCAACTCTCGGAAACTGCAACACCACGAATCAAACCGTCATTCGCTGGGTCGAGGCGCAGGCGAAACTTTGCCAGCCGGACAACATCTTCTGGTGCGACGGCTCGGAGGCGGAGAAAGATTTGCTGACCGCCGAGGCCGTGGAGAAAAAAATTCTTGTCCAACTCGACCAGAAAAAACTTCCGGGCTGCTACTACCACCGCTCGAATTCCAACGACGTCGCGCGCGTGGAGCAATGCACTTTCATCTGCACGACGATGCAGGATGACGCCGGGCCGACGAACAATTGGATGCCGCCGAAGGAAATGTATGCCAAGCTCCGCACGCTCACCGACGGCGCGATGAAGGGGCGCACGATGTATGTCGTGCCGTATCTCATGGGGCCGCCCGGTTCGCCGCTTACAAAGGTCGGCATCGAACTGACCGACTCGCTCTACGTCGTGTTGAGCATGAGAATCATGGCGCGCATGGGGCAGATCGCTTACGAGCAGCTCGGCGACGG
>JAYVQV010000251.1:0-2073 GCA_043776855.1 Limisphaerales bacterium
GTCCATGTGGCGGACGCGTGACTTGCGCCAGATGCAGTTTCAATTGCAGGTTCAGATGCAGCAGACGCAGGTCGGCTCGCTGAAGGCGCAGGCGCTGCTGGGCGACGTGATTACCTACAACGCCACCGCCAAAAGCCCCGAGCTGCAGCAGATCATTGTGGCCGCCCAATCCCCCGTGCAACCCGCCGCCAAATAATTAATTTTATGACCAACGAAAACAATCACGACGAAATCGCCTGCCTGAAAAATCAGGTCTTCACTTTGCTGGTCGCACTGGTGGTCATCAGCGGCACGCTGTCGGTCTATCTTTACAACCAGACCCGGCTCGTCGGCAAAGACATCGCCCAAGGCCGCCAGTTGGAAGGCGCCATGAAGCAGAGTCAGGATGCGATGGGCGGCTTTGTGGGCGCGCTGATGGTCTACGCGCAAAAGCATCCCGAGTTCGTGCCGGTGTTGAAGAAAAATGGCATCCCGCTGGTGGCCGCCCCGGCGGCTGCGCCCGCCGCACCCGCCGCCGCGCCGAAGAAATAATTTTTTTCAACCCACCTTCACGCCGCAGTTCGGACAATAGTTCGACTGCGGCGAATTTTTTTTGCCGCAACCCGTGCAGATGGTGTGCGCGGCCTTGTGCTGCCGGTGAATCATCAGGCTGCGGATGTAGGGAATCCAGGCGAAGCCGGTCGAAAGAATCCCTACGGAATCGCGTTTATGCAGCCAATACGCGAGCAGCAGCAAAGTTCCCACGAGGCTCAACCACCAGAATGCCTGCGGCACCACGACCTGCTTCTTTTTTTCCGTGGCATACCATTGCACCAAAAATCTGGCCGAGAAAACGGCCGTGCCGGTGATGCCCACCACCTTCCAAGCGTGCCACTCGATCCAGAAAAATTTTCCACCGGTAAAACCGTCGTGCCAGTTGAAATCGTGCATGAGCGAATTAAGCCGTAGCTGCGGCGGACTGACAAATCATTTCCCGGCCTCGTTTTTTACGAACACCGTCTGTGTCGGGAACGCGAATTCGATTTTCTCCGCGTCGAAGCGTTCTTTGATCTTCAAGTTCAGCGCCTGCATCTCGGCGAAATGCTGCTTCACATCCGTGCCGTTCCAGATGTGGATGACGAAGATGTTCAGCGCGGAGTCGGCGAACTTGTTGAAGCTGATGATGAGGTCGGCGGTCTTCGGGTTCGACTGGAAAATTTCCTCCAGCAAGAGCGTGGCGCGCTTCACCTTTTCCACCGGCGTATCGTAGGTGAGGCCGAGGTTCATCTCCGTCTTGATGGTCGGCCGGCGCGTGATGTTGGTGATGATGGCGTTGCCCATCAATTTGTTTGGCAGCGTGACGAGGTGGCCGTCGAGGTTCCGGACGCGCGTGCTGCGCAGGCCGATGCTTTCCACGAAGCCTTCCACGTTCTCGACCTTGACGCGGTCGCCGATGTGAAAGGGCTTGTCCAAAAGAATCGCCACCGCGCCGAACATATTCGCCACCGTATCCTGCGCCGCGAGGCCAAGTGCAAGACCGCCGACGGAAAGTCCCGCGAGCAGCGTCTTGATCTCGATTTCCAAGTTGTCCGCGGTGAGCAAGATGGCGGCGATGATGATGACGGCCCGCGCCACCTTGCTGAAAATCGGGAAGAGCTGTTCCGCAAAAACCCGGTCTTGTTCCAGCACCACGCGCTCGCGCCAGAGGCCGAGCAGCAAATCCACAATCTTAATCACGACGTAGGTGACGGAGCAGGCAACGATGATGACCAAGCCGCGTGAAAAATATTTTTCCGCCGCCGCCGGCCAGTCGAAAACGCCGAGGCCGATGTTCAGCAGAATGACGAAGCTGACGATTTTTACCGGCCCTCGCAACAGGTCGAGGACGAGGTCGTCGTATTTGGTGTTCGTCCTGGTCGCGAGCCGTTTCAGCCAGGAGTTGATGAAGAAATCTAAAAATTTCGCCGCGTAAAATGCCAGCACGACATAGATGAGGAAGGAAAAGTATTTCCACAACGGCTGGCCGAACGGCGCGGTGTCGCGCAGGTAATCAATCTTGTCCAGGCCGAACGTGATGAGCAGGACGGAGTTTGT
>JAYVQV010000252.1:0-7955 GCA_043776855.1 Limisphaerales bacterium
CGATCATTTTTAGAAAGTTTTTCATCCGCAACTTTGCCTCAACCTGACCTAGAAGTAATGACACTTCCCTGACCAACTACTAATGACACTTGCCCGATAAACACAGATTGAAAACAAAAATCCACAAATTCGTTTTTGCGCTCGCAACCTGTGTCTTTCTCTACATTTTTTCCTACACCCTGAATTCTTTTTTTGGCGGTTACTGGCTGGTTCCAGAACGTGATGGGAGAGACAAGTATTCGTTTGGCTTGTCCATTACCGACGCAATTATGTGGCAGCCACGATTCGGTCACGAAGCTCTGGGAAATTTGGATTATTTCGGCGCTTTATACACGCCAGCCATCCGGCTGGATCGAAAATTTATTCACCAGACAATGTATTTGTCTGATGAAACCTTTGAAAAGATTTCCAAATTGAAAGTTTCTCAAGTCCATCCAAGTTGGCGCGATGAATTTTTAACAAAAATCACAGCCGCCGTGATTAAGAATGCAACAAACGGTTTTATTCGTTGCTCTTTTAACTACATCGGCTCTGATCATCCGCGTGAGATTGTGGAAATTAAAATGAAACGAGCTTTGGCTGATTCGTTGTCCGTGTCTGCGCCAAAAGGTTTTGTTGAAGACACGAACGAGGGCTTCAATCAATTTTTCAAAACTAATTATGTTTATTGGACCGGAAAATTGCTTTTACAAACGAATCAAAAGGTAACCCTTGAATTTCCCGTTCAGAATGTCAAAGGTGACACCGGAAGCATTATTTTCTATTATCAACGGAGCGACAAAGCCGCCGGCTCCAGAAACATTTGCAGTGTGCAACTCAAATGAATCTTTTTATCTGAACCAAATTCCGTTAAATTTTAACATGGTTGAACGGGTCAAAATCCGAAATTTTTGCGAGGCCGTGGCGAAGCAGTTTCGCCCGCGCAAAATCATTTTGTTCGGCTCGTATGCCTACGGCAAACCGACGGAAGATTCGGACGTGGATTTGCTGGTGGTGATGAGCCGCACGCGCCATCGCGGCGAGCGGATGTCGCTGCGTATCCGGCTGGCGATGCCCGCCAGCTTTCCGATGGATTTGCTGGTGCGCACGCCGGCGGACATTTCCAAACGGCTGCGCTGGGGCGACTGCTTCATGCAGGAGATCATTGAAAAAGGCAAGGTCATGTATGAAGCCACAAACGCATGACTGGGTGGCAAAGGCCGAAGACGATTTTTTGGTCGCGACGCAAATCATGCGCCGCCGCAAGCAGCGCGTGTATGACGCCGCCTGTTTTCATTGCCAGCAGACGGTTGAAAAATATTTGAAGGCGCGTTTGATTGAAGCGGGATTGCCGTTTCCCAAAACGCACGATCTTCCAGCATTGCTCCAACTGCTGCTGCCGGTGGAACCGCTGTGGAACGCCTACGAGCCGGCGGCCAAATCGCTGACGGAATTCGCCGTCAACTTCCGTTATCCGGGCGACAGCGCGACGCTGACCGAAGCGAAGAACGCATTGAAAAAATGCCGTTCATTCCGCACCGAATTGCGACGGAGCTTGGGGCTAAAAAGCTGAAGAAAAAATTTAACATGAGCAAGCAACCTATTCTCGAAATCAAAAACCTCCACGCGGGCGTGGAGAACAAACAAATCCTCAAGGGCTTCAACCTGACGATCAACGCGGGCGAAGTCCACGCGTTGATGGGGCTGAACGGCTCCGGCAAAAGCACGCTCGCCGCGATTCTCGCTGGGCGCGACGGCTACGATGTGACCGCAGGTTCGGTGAGCTATCTCGGCAAAGATTTGCTGGAGCTTGATCCCGAAGAGCGCGCCCGCGAGGGCGTGTTTCTCGCGTTCCAGTATCCGGTGGAAATTCCCGGCGTGAACAGCACCTACTTTTTGAAGGCCGCGCTGAACGAAATCCGCAAGCACAAGGGCGAGCCGGAACTCGACGCGATTGAATTTCTCGCGCTCGTGAAAGAAAAAATCAAGGTGATGGAATTGAGCGAGGATCTGCTCAAGCGCTCGGTCAACGAAGGTTTTTCCGGCGGCGAAAAAAAGCGCGCGGAAATTTTCCAGATGGCCGTGCTTGAACCGAAGCTCGCGATTCTTGATGAGACGGATTCTGGCCTGGACATTGACGCGCTGAAAATTGTTTCCGCTGGCGTGAATAAATTACGCCGCCCCGATTCCGCGCAGCTCGTCATCACGCATTATCAACGTTTGCTGAACCATATCGTGCCTGATTTCGTTCACGTCATGGCCGATGGTCGCATCGTGAAATCCGGCGGCAAGGAACTCGCGCTGGAACTTGAGGCGAAGGGCTACGAGGCCATCGTGAAGGCGAAGTGATTTTTACCGCCATTTTATTTAACCGCAAAGAGCGCAGAGAGCGCAGCGGAAAAATTCTTTGTGTTCTTTGCGTTCTCTGCGGTTAAAATTGCCCCATGAAATTATCGGAAGAACAACGGCAGCGCGTCACGGCTTGGATCAACGAGGGCGCCAAACTTTCAGAAATCCAAAACCGCCTCGCGTCGGAATTTAGCGTGAAGCTGACCTACATGGAGGCGCGCTTCCTCGTGGACGACTTGAAGCTCACACCCAAAGACCCGGAGCCGCCGAAAGTTGTTGCGCCGCCCGCCGCGCCCGTTGCCGCGCAACCGCTCACGACCACGCCGGTTCCGGCTGATGAGATTCCCGCCGCCGATGAAGTCCTGCCGCCCGCGAGCAATGTTTCCGTGAGCGTGGATCAGATCACGCGCCCCGGTGCGCTCATCAGCGGCAAGGTGAATTTCAGCGACGGCCAGATCGCCGACTGGTATCTCGACCAGAATGGACGCCTCGGCGTCGTGCCGAAAGTTGCGGGCTACAAACCGTCGCAGGCGGACGTGCAGGATTTCCAGATGGCCTTGCAGCGCGAGGTTCAAAAACTCGGCTACTGATTTCTGACTCATCGTCATCGTCATCCTCATTCTCATCCATCAAATTGAGGATGAGGATGAGCAGGAGGATGAGGATGATTCCCCCAACCGCCGCCTTGCCGCAACCCGCCGCGCTTGGCACATTGATTCGTAATGCGTGAAAAAATCCGCCTGTGGACTGAATTCCTCGAAACGTTCTTCATCGAAGTCGTTTTCGAGGAGCGCCATGATTTCAAAGCCAAGTTCGCGCGCGTCGTCCTGTTCGTCCTTTCCAAAATTTATCACGTCGCCGTCAAAATCCATCGCGGCCTCATCAACTACCGCATCCTCCGTGACAAGACGCTTGGCGTTCAAGTCATCGCCATCGGCAATCTCACCGTCGGCGGCACGGGCAAAACGCCGGTCGTGGAAAAATTCGCGCGCGAACTTCAGAACGCCGGGCGCAAGGTTGCCATTCTTTCACGCGGCTATCGTTCGCGCCCTGCGCCGTTGCACCGGCGAATCGTGAACAAAATTCTTTTGCGCGACGACCAGACGCCGCCGCGCATCGTGTCTGACGGAAAATCACTCTTGCTCGATTCCGAAATGGCCGGCGACGAACCTTACATGCTCGCGTCCAATCTCAAGGACGTCGTCGTGCTCGTGGACAAAGACCGCGTGAAGAGCGGGCGTTATGCGATTGAAAAATTCGGCTGCGACACGCTGCTGCTCGACGACGGTTTGCAATACTGGCGTTTGCGCGGGCGTCGGCACGATGTGGTGCTGATTGATTGCCAGCAGCCGTTTGGCAACGAGCATCTGTTTCCGCGTGGCACGTTGCGCGAACCGCCGTCGCACCTCGCGCGGGCGCACACGATTTTCATCACCAAGAGCGACGGCAAGACGGCAGACTTGCGCGAGCGGATTGCGAAATTAAATTCCACCGCCGCCGTCATCGAGTGCGTGCATCAGCCGCTTTATTTTGAAGATGTGTTCACTGGCGAAAAGCATACGCTGGATATTTTACGCGGGAAAAAAGTGGCGTCGTTGAGCGGCATCGCGCAGCCGGAAGGTTTTGAACACAGCCTCGTGAAGCTCGGCGGCGAACTCGTCTATGCCAAGCGTTTCGCCGACCATCACCGCTTCTCGCAGCAGGAAATTTTGAACACCATCAACCGCGCGAAAAAACGCCAGGCCGACATCATCCTCACCACGCAAAAGGATGCCGTGCGCTTTCCGAAAATTGACCGGCGTGATCTGCCGTTCTATTTCATGCGCGTGGAAATCAACATCGTCGGCGGCGCGGATGGTTTTCAAGACTGCGTTGGAAAAATTTGTTTCCGCTGATGAATACGCTTCTTTATTGGCTGGGCCGCGCGGTCATCGCGGTCATCCAGGCGCTACCATTGACGCTGGTGGCGCGCGTTGGCCGTGGCCTCGGCGCACTGGCGTGGCTGCTCGCGGCCCGTTTCCGCCGCCTCACGCTGGACAATCTGACGCAGGCGTTCCCGACGGAAAAATCCGCCGCCGAAATCCGCGCCATTGGCCAGGAATGTTTCCGGCGCATCGGCGAAAACACGCTGTGCTCCGTCAAGACGGCGGCGATGACTTTTGATGAATTGCGTCCGCACCTGGAAATTGGAACCGACAATTTGTTGCCGGCGAAACCGGCCGGCGGGCCGGCGCCCAACCATATTTTCGCCATCGGCCACTTCGGCAACTTCGAGCTTTACGCCCGCTTTCAAAATCTCTGCCCGGACTACCAGCTTGCGACCACCTACCGCTCGCTGAAGCAGCCCGCCATGAACCGGCTCATGCGGGAACTCCGCGACCGCAGCGGCAGCGGCTGCCTTTACTTGGAGCGCCGCTTCGAGATCGAGCAGTTGCGCGCGGCGATGAATCGCGGCGGCGTCATCCTCGGCCTGCTCGGCGATCAGTATGCCCAGGGCGTGTTCGGCCCGTTTTTCGGTCGCGACTGCCACACCGGGCTGGGCACCGCCGTGCTGGCGCTGCGCTACGAGTGCGAACTTTCCACGGCCATCTGTTTCCGCACCGGCCTCGCCAAATGGCGGCTGGAACTGGGTGAAAAAATTCCTACGCGCGAAAACGACCGGCCACGTTCCGCCGCCGACATCATGCGCGACGTGAACCTGGCTTACGAAAAAGCCATCCGCTGCGACCCGGCGAACTGGTTCTGCTGGGTTCACCGCCGCTGGAAAAATTGGAAATGAGCCTCACGTTTCATCCCCCTCCGCGCCGCCTCCTCGTGCGCGGCGTGAACTGGCTGGGCGACGCCGTGATGACCACGCCTGCGTTGCTCCGCCTGCGCGAAAAATTTCCCACCGCCCACATCACGCTGCTGTGTGCTGATAAAATTTGTCCGCTGTTCGAGCATCATCCGGCAGTCAACGAGACCATTCCGTTTGCCAAGGGCGAAGGTGTTTTCGCCATCGGCAAAAAATTGCGTGCGGGAAAATTTGACCTCGCGCTCGTGCTGCCCAACTCGCCGCGCTCGGCGCTGGAAGTTTTTCTCGCTGGAATTCCCCAACGCATCGGCTACGCGCGTCCGTGGCGGAATCTTTTCCTGACGCAAGCCGTTGCCTCGCGCGTGGAGGCGGTCAAGATGCGGAAGCGAACGCTGGTGGAAATTAAAAAACTAATTTCCCAGAACCCAGAACCCAGAACCCAGAACCCGGCTTCCGCCCATCAGCTTCACGAGTATCTGCACCTCGCCGCCGCGCTCGGCGCGAGCGCGGAACCGCTCGCGCCGCAGCTCGCGGTGACGGCGGCGGAAATCGCGGCGGTCAAAAATAAATTCCGACTCGCGGAAAACGGATCAGCAGGCGAGCCGCCTGCGCTCCTGTTTGGCCTGAATCCCGGTGCGGAATACGGCCCGGCAAAGCGATGGCCGGTGGAAAAATTTATCGCCGCCGCCAAGGAAATTCAGCGGCGCACAAATTGCACCTGGATTTTATTTGGCGGGAAAAATGACGTGGAGACGACGGCTCAAATTGAATCCGCAATCCGCAATCCGTCCACCCTCCGCAGTGCTACGGAGGACGGGCACTCCGCAATTTTTAATCTGGCCGGCAAAACTTCCCTCCGCGAACTGATGGCCTTGCTGAAAATTTGCCGCGTCGTTCTGACGAATGACACCGGCCCGATGCACGTCGCCGCCGCGCTCGGCACGCCGGTCGTCGTGCCGTTCGGCAGCACCTCGCCGGAACTGACCGGCCCCGGATTGCCGGGCGACGCGCAGCACAAATTATTAAAATCTGATGCACCCTGTTCGCCCTGTTTTCTGCGCGAATGTCCAATTGACTTTCAGTGCATGAAAGGAATCCGGGAGAGCAGCGTGGTGGAAGCCGTTTTACAGGCGGTCAAATAGGTCGGTTCAATTAAAAGTGTGGCCGCTGAAAGTGGCGCGCGCGTTTTCCCCTCACCCTAACCCTCTCCCTCGGGGAGAGGGGACAGCGATGGATCTTTTCAGTTGATTGAACACAGCCTTCACCAATCCAGACGCAGGTTTTCGCCGGAAGCTGGATTCAATTCTCCCTCTCCCCAAGGGAGAGGGCCGGGGTGAGGGGAAAGTAACCACCCGCATTTCTGTCAGTATAAAAACAGCCGCAGATAATCTTAAAATTCTTGTTGACGCCCGCCGCCGACTGTCATACAGTCCTATGACACTAGACGGCTATGCAACTGCACATTGATTTCAAATCCGGCACCCCGGTCTATCTGCAACTGGTGGATCAGGTCCGCCACGCCGCCGCTTCCGGCGGGCTGCGCGCGGGCGAGCCGCTGCCGGGCATCCGTCCGCTGGCCGAGGAGTTGCGCGTGAACCGCAACACCGTGGCGAAAGCTTACGCGGAACTGGAAAGCCAGGGCGTCATCGAAAACATTCAGGGCAAAGGCTGTTTCCTCAAGGAAGTCAGTTCCCCCCTCACCAAGACTGCGCGCAACGATTTGCTCATTCAGGAAATTGACCGCGCCGTCGTCGCCGCGCATCACTTGCAAATCAGCGATGCCGACCTCGTGGCGCTCGTGAAGAAGCGGCTCGACGCCTTTGAGCGCAAAAATAAGGAGGGCAAATGAAAAACTGTTTTCGATCCGGCCAAATGATTTATGCGCGTGCTGGTTGTGGTGCGCCGCGTTTCCCCTCACCCCGGCGGAGAGGGAGAATCGCTCCCCGCGTCTTGGCGAATCCACGACGGACTTCTGGTGGATGGTTTTCGGATTTTAAGAAATTAACCAGCGGCTGTTCCCTCTCCCAGCGGGAGAGGATCAGGGGGAGGGAGAACGGCGCAAACTTGCTGAAGCTGATATTTTCTCCGTCCAAAAACTTTCTCATGGAAACCGCATGAAAACAGAAACCCCCATCATCGAAATTCAAAACCTCGTGCGGCGCTACGGCAAGCACGATGCCGTGGACGGCCTCTCGCTCACGGTGCAACCCGGCAAATGCTACGGCTTCTTCGGGCGCAACGGCGCGGGCAAGACCACGACCATCAAGTGCCTGCTGAATTTGCTGCGCGCCGATTCGGGTGATGTGCGCGTGTTCGGTCTCGACCCGCGCAAGGACGAGGTTGCCATCAAATCGCGGCTCGCGTATGTGCCGGACATGGTCGCGTTTTATCCGTGGATGACCGTGCGCGACACGCTGGAGTATCTCGCATCCTTCCGCACCAACTGGAATCAGGACATCGAAAAAGATTTACTCAACCGCTTCCAACTCGACGCGAGCAAGAAAACCACAGCGCTCTCCAAAGGTCAGCGCACGCAGCTTGCGCTCATCGGCGCGATCTGCCCGGAGCCGGAACTGCTCGTGCTGGACGAGCCGACGAGCGGCCTCGACCCGATTGTGCGCCGCGAATTCATCGAGACCGTCATCGGCGCGTATCAATCCGGCGATCCCGGCAAGCGCACCGTGTTTGTCTCCACGCATCTCATCTCGGAGTTCGAGGGCTTGATTGACGAATTCACCATCATCGAGAACGGTAAAAATCTTTTGACGATGGAAGCTGATGCCGCGCGCAATCGTTTCAAAAAAATCCGCGCGCGTTTTGCGTCGGAGCAAAA
>JAYVQV010000253.1:0-7951 GCA_043776855.1 Limisphaerales bacterium
TCCGGTTGCGGAGCGCGGGTCTGTGACCCGCAGCGGCTTGATTTGCAACGAGGCGTGCTGCGGCTCACAGAGCCGCGCTCCACTTTTGCAGAGGTCTCCATCAGCGTTGAACAAACCCGAGTTCCGAAGTTGAAACCAAGGTGCGGCTGGCGCGTGGCGTTGTAGCGGCGGGCATCCTGCCTGCCGTAGAGCCGTGGCTTCCAGCCCGGCGGAAAAAACGTCGCCCATCGTCTGGCGCTGGAAAAAATCCCCAGCCCTTTTTCAAATCCACGCCCCATCCGGGCGGCTGGAAGCCGCCCTCTACGGCAGGCAGGATGCCCGCCGCTACCCGGCTTCGGGATCCGGGATAAATTTTTCTCTGCGTTCTTTGCGCCCTTTGCGGTTAGATAACCGGCCGTAAATCATGAACCCTATTTCCCCCTTCCATCTCACCGGCGAAACCGCGCTCATCACCGGCGGCGGCACGGGCCTCGGCCTCGGCATGGCCAAATGCCTCGCGCACGCGGGCGCCCAAGTCGTGCTCGTCGGCCGCCGCGAAGATGAACTGAAAAAAGCGGCGGCAGAAATCGGCGCGTCCGCTTCATTCGTCGCGCATGACATCACGCAGTTGAACCGCGCCAGTGAATTGATTGCCGCCGCCGAAAAATCCGCCGGCGCGCCGGTTTCCATTCTCATCAACAACGCGGGCATTCACCTGAAGAAACCGGCGGTGGAAACGAAGCCGGAAGAATTTCAATCCGTCCTCACCACGCACGTTTGCGCCGCGCAAGCACTGACGACGGCGGTGTTGCCGGGAATGCTGGCGCGCGGTCATGGCAACATTTTGTTCACGGCTTCGATGGCGTCGTTGTTCGGCATCCCGCTGGTCATCGCGTATGCGGCGGCCAAGAGCGCGTATGTGGGCATGGTGCGGACGCTCGCCACGGAAGTTTCCGGCCAGGGCGTGCGCGTGAACGCCATTGCGCCGGGCTGGATCGAATCGCCGATGCTGCGCCGGGCGCTCGCCAGCGACCCCGCGCGCTCCAACAAAATTCTCGCGCGCACGCCGATGGGCAAGTTCGGCGCGGCGGACGACATCGGCCACGCCGCAGTATTCCTCTGCTCACCCGCCGCAAAATTTATCACCGGCGTGGTGCTGCCGGTGGACGGCGGCGCGAGCATCGGTTTTTGAATGAATCCTCCGGCCATCCGAAGCCGCCACATTTTTCCGCGCTATTTTTATTTTTTGCCAGCGACGGGAACTTGCGGCACATTTGCGCCGACGATGGGCGAGAAACAAAAATCTCTGCAAGGCCAGTTGCTCCTCGATAGCGGGCAGCTCGGCGGCTCCTTTTTTCAACGCACCGTCGTCCTCATCTGCCAGCACAATGCCGAGGGCGCGTTCGGCCTCGTTCTCAACCGCACGCTCGGCAAGACCGCCGGCGAACTCATCGTGGCCGACCTGCCCATTGAACTGAAAGAATCCCCGCTCTTCCTCGGCGGCCCGGTGCAACCCGGCGCGTTGAGCTACCTGCACACGGACATTTTTATTCCCGAAGCCGACGTGATGCCGAACCTCGCGCTCGGCCATTCGCTCGATGACCTGCTGGACATCGGCGAAGGCTTTTCGCCCACAAAAAAAGTGCGGCTGTTCGCGGGTTACGCCGGCTGGAGTCCCGGCCAGTTGGAAAATGAGATGAAGCGCAAATCCTGGCTCACCTTTCCCGCGTCGCTGGAACTGGTATTTGAAATCCCGCCGGACAAACTCTGGGAAAAAGTTCTGCACGAGAAAGGTGGCTGGAAAAATAAACTCCTCTCGCAAATGCCGGACGACCCGGCGTTGAATTGAAATGAAAAACTGTTTCACCGCCGACGGCTACCAGCGCTGGCTCAAGTCGCACTCGGCAGCGAAACAAAAAGCCGCGCCGACGGGAACCTCCCAAGGGCAAAGGCCGGCGGGCTGCTTCAAAAAAATCCAGCGGTGGTGGCAAACGGAGTTGCGGAGCCTGCCGCAATCCCCGGAAGAAAGGGAAAAGTCCTCGCCAAAAATTCTCTGGTGAATTTCACTCCTCTACCGGCACAACCAAGCTGTCCATGATGTAGTCCTTGCGCTCCGGCGTATTCTTGCCCAGGTAGAAATCAACGGCGCTCCTTCAATCGGCAATTCAGTTGGGGCGGAGTTTTTTTTGCGTTGGCCGGGATGCACGATAACCATATTGCCTCTCCTTGGAGGCTCTGTCATTCTCCGCGCAACTTGATTCTATCCATGATCAGACGGCTTCTATCGGCAGGGCAAACTTCCAAACGAATTCTCGCATGCTTGGCGCTGGCGTTGACGGCAGTCAGCGCAAGCGCGGAAAACTCCAAAATCTCTTACCCGCCAGTCCCAGAATGGGTGCAAGAGACTCAATGGAAACCAGAAGCCAGTTGGCCGGCGGATCCCAAATCGGCAGGGACGCGTTGGCTGGTTTATGAATCGCAGGAGCGCCCGAAAAAAGCCGAGGAGTTCGTGCGCGTGATTGAGCTGATGGAGAATGCAAACGGCGTGCAGGATTCCGGCAGCTTGCGCCTGGGTTTTGACGCGGAATTTCAGGAACTGCAATTGCACCGCGTCGTGATTCATCGGGATGGAAAAATGATTGATCGCCTGAACCCGTCCAAAGTGAAAATCATTCAGCAGGAGGATGAACTGGGCGAGCATCTGTTCACCGGTCGTCAAACCGCCGTGCTATTCATCGAGGATTTGCGCGTGGGCGATGTGCTGGAATATGCCTACACCATCCGGGGCGCAAACCCGGCGTTGGGCGGGCATTATTCCAGCCGCTTCACGCTTGAGTCGGATAGTGTGGTGGGGCGCGAATTATTCCGCGTGGTGTGGGATGACAAGGTGCCGCTGCAACAGCGGTTGCATCAGACCAAGACCAAGCCCGTCATAAGACCCAGTGGCGAGGGCGCAGAATACGTCTGGAGTTTCACCAATCCGCCGGTGGTTCCTTACGAAGACCGCCAGCCTGCGAGCTACGAACCTTATGCGTATGTCGAGGTGAGTGACTTCGCGGACTGGCGCGGCGTAGTGGAATGGGCGTTGCCGCTCTACGAAGCCAGTCCGACAAATCTACCGGCAGAATTGAGCGAACTCATCGCCCGCTGGCAATCATCCGGCAAATCAAACGAAGCGAAGGCGCGGTTTGCCCTGGAATTTGTCCAAGATGATTTGCGTTACACCGGGATTGAACTGGGGCCGGATTCTTACCGCCCCGCTAATCCGGTGGAAACTTTTCAAAAACGATTCGGTGACTGCAAAGGGAAAGTTGTCCTGCTTCGGCTGCTGCTCCGGCAACTGGGGATTGAATCGTTCCCCGCGCTTGTGAACAGCTCGGTGCATGAGGCGATTGCGCAACGCCTGCCCTCACCATTCGCCTTCAATCACGTCATCTTGCAACTGTCGCTGGATGGAAAAATTATCTGGTTAGATCCGACCTATTCGCACCAAGGCGGCTCGCTGTGGAACCGTTATCTGCCGCCCTATGGCAAGGCGCTGGTCGTCCGCCCCGACAACGCGGCGCTGGAAAACGTTCCGCGCAGTGACGCGGAAGCGGGCCGCCGGCAAAAGGTCAACACGGATTTCGCCATCAAAAATTACGGCCAGCCTGTTGATTTTACCGTGCGCACGGAATACAGCGGTGTCAGCGCCGACGACATGCGCGATGAAATCGCCAGCACGCCGGCGAGCGACATGGTCAAAAATTATTTGAATTATTATGCAAAGCTTTATTCCGGCATCAGCAGCACCAAGCCGCTGAAAGTCACAGACGAACGTGAATCAAACCGGCTGGTGGTCGAAGAGTCCTACGTTATTACCAATCTGTGGGAGCGTGATAACGCGGACAAACTGTGGCAGGCCGCCTTTTATGCCGATAATCTTTACGATATTTTGACCGACCCGAAGACGCGCCTGCGGAAAACCCCGCTGGCCCTGGCTTTTCCCATGACACGGCAGCAACGCCTCACCGTGCATCTGCCCGACAGCGACTGGCAGATTTCTGAAACCCGCACCAACATCGAGCACGCCGCCTTCGCGTTTGATTATCACCGCCAGCTTCATGGCCAGACGCTCACGTTTGATTACGAGTGCCGCACCAAGCTCGCCGTGATTCCGAAGGAAATGGTGCCCAGTTATCTCGCCAGCCTTGACCGCATGGAAAATCTGCTCGAAGACACGCTGCAACGCCCGGATGAAAAGACCGCCAGCGGCGGCACAAACTGGTTGATGGTCATCATCGCCATTTTCGGTGCCGGCACCACGACGGGAGCTGGCGTCTGGTATTGGCGTCGCGTCAAATCCGCGCCGCCCGCAGTGCCGCCGTTGATTGAAGCTCCCAAACTTCAGGGACTAGGTGGCTGGCTGATTTTGGTCGGCTTCGGTTTGTGCCTTGGTCCGATTGTGCGAATCGTGACGTTGAGTTCCGGATGGGAGAGTTATTTTTCGCAGTCGGTCTGGCAAAGCGTCGCCATGCCGCAGGGCGACTCCTACCATCCGTTGTATGCACCGCTGCTCATGTTGGAAATGCTCGGCAACATTTTCCTGTTCGGCGTAAACTGCCTGGCCCTCATCCTTTTTTTCACGAAGCATCGCGCGTTCCCAAATGTTTTCATCACCATGCTGATTACCAATGCGCTCTTCCTAATTTTAGATGATGTCGGCGTGGCGCTGGTTTCTTCAAAGCAAGCGACCGCAGAAGCCGTGAACCACAAAGATGCCATCCGCGCCGTGTTCGCCGCGCTCATCTGGTGTTCCTACATGGTGAAATCCCGCCGCGTAAAAGCGACGTTCACTAAATAACACTTCACTCCTCCACCGGCACGACGAGGCTGTCCATGATGTAATCTTTGCGCTCCGGCGTGCTCTGGTCATGGAGAAGTTGAAGATCGGACCGGACCCGACGCGCGGGCGTGCCTGACGATTCTGGCGAGTCTTGGAGTGGGATGCTGGAGTAGCCCGCTACTTTTTCAACAGGCTGCCAGCCGCAGCCCACTGAAACTCGCGCCGAACATCACTCGCATCACCGTTCGGAAAATTCGAGCGTTGCACCATCAAGATGTAGGCAACACCTTTCACCGGATCAATCCACGCTTGCGTTCCCCACGCGCCCCCGTGACCAAACGTGCCCGGCGACAACATGGCAGCCACGCCTTCATGCGGCGTGCGCAATACACAAGTGCCAATCCCCCATCCGTATTTCGTGCCGTGCTGGCCGAAGGTGTCATTCTGAAAAAAGCCCGTCGGCAAATCCCCTGTCTGCACAGTGGAAAGAAATTTTATTGCTTCCGGGGTGAGGTAACGATGCCAGCCGAGCTTGCCGCCGTTCAGCAGCATCTGACAAAACCGCGCGTAATCCGGGCCGGTTGAGTAGAGGCCGCCGTTGCCTTGCGGTGGACGACTGATGTTGCCGAAATCAGAGCGTGGCGGTGTGACGGTCAGCGCGCCGGAATCTTTGTCTTTCGCGTAAGCGGTGACCAATCGCGAGCGTTGTTCGGCAGTCGGATAAAAAGTCGTGTCCTTCATCCCCAACGGTTTGAAAAGCCGCTTCTGAAGAAACGCATCAAAGCTCATTCCGCTCACCACTTCCACAATGCGGGCGGCAGCGTTGATGCCGCTCTGTGTGTATTGCCATTTCGCGCCCGGCTCATATTTCATCGGTGCCCCCAGCCAAAGCGGAACCAGATCGGCAAGCGTGTGCGCCTGCGCAACAGCATTCGTCGGCGCTTCTCCCAAGCCGGAGATATGAGTGAGCAATTGAAGTATCGTGAGATTTGCTGGTTTGCCCGAAGGCGTTTTCAGATTTGCAAACTCCGGCAGATATTTCGCGACCGGATCGTGAATGTTCAGCTTGCCCTCATCTTGAAGCATCAGAATCGCGGTGCCGGTAATCGGCTTCGTCATCGAAGCGATCCAAAAAAGATCATCCGGCTTCATCGCTCGTTTCGCGGCCACATCCGCAAAGCCGGTCGTTTTCTGATGAAGAATTTTATTCTTTGAGACGACTACTGTGACCGCGCCGGCGATTTCATTCCTGGCGACCATTTGCTCCATGGCAGCACCGACACTTGGGAACTGCGGAGGCTCGGCCATCACCGGCTGGGCCAAAAGCAGAGTGCTTGCGAGCGCGAGGAGGGAGGGCAATTGACGGGAGTTCATGAAAAGCTTATATCCGGCTGACGCACCCGAAGCAAAACCTTTCGTCAGTTGGGCTTCCTTGTTCATAGGTGACGAAAGCTTGAGAAGGTGAACCGCGAACCACGCCAAACACGCGAACGCAAATTCCGTTGCGCCTTCAGCGCAATTTCTTATCCGTGGTCATCCGTGTGAATCCGTGGTTGAAACACCTCACCCCAGCCCTCTCCCCAGCGCGGAGAGGGAGTGATTATTCCTCCACCGGCACGACGAGGCTGTCCATGATGTAGTCTTTTCTCTCCGGCGTGTTCTTGCCCATGTAGAAATCAAAAATCTGTCCCGACTCGGAGCGCGGCGCGTATTCCACTTTGCTTGTCCGCATTCCCTTGCCGATGAATTGCTGAAATTCTTTCGGTGAAATTTCTCCCAGACCTTTGAAGCGCGTGATCTCCGGCTTGCCGCCCAGCTTCGCAGACGCCGTATCGCGTTCCTTTTCGCTGTAACAATAAATCGTCTCGGACTTGTTGCGGACGCGGAACAACGGCGTTTCCAAAACATAAACGTGACCGTCGTGGACAAGCTGGTCAAAAAATTTGAAGAAATAAGTAATCATCAAATTGCGGATGTGCATCCCGTCCACGTCCGCATCGGTCGCGAGAATAACTTTCTCGTAGCGCAAACTTTCCGTCGTGTCTTCGACCTGCAATGCCTGCATGAGATTATACATCTCGTCGTTTTTATACATCACATCGCGCTTGAGGTCCCAGACGTTGAGCGGCTTGCCCTTGAGCACGAAGACGGCCTGATTGTTCACGTCGCGGCAGCTTGTGATGGAACCGGCGGCGGACTGACCTTCGCAAATGAAAACCATCGTGCCTTTGCCCTTTTCCTTCTTCTTGTCGAAATGATTTTTGCAGTCCTTCAACTGCGGGATGCGGAACGTGATCGCCTTCGCGCGGTCGCGCGCGAGCTTCTTCACGTTCTGCAATTCCTTCCGCAACTCCTGCGTGTCTTTGACCTTCGCGATGATCGTCTCGGCGATCTGTTTGTTGCGCTGGAAAAAATGCAGCAACTCCTCGCGCACGTTGTTGACGAGTTCCGTGCGGATTTCCGTGTTGCCCAGCTTGTTCTTCGTTTGCGATTCAAAGATGGGATCCTTCAAACGAATTGAAACCGCGCCGACCATCGCCTCGCGCACATCGTCGCCCTCGAACTTGCCGCCGCAATATTCATTCACTGCTTTCAGCAAACCTTCACGAAACGCGCTGAGGTGCGTGCCGCCATCGCTGGTGTATTGGCCGTTGACGAACGAATAAAACGTCTCGCCGTAGCGCGAATTGCTGTGCGTGAAACAGAACTCCAGCGTCTTGCTCGCGTAATGCAGCGGCGAATACAGCGGCTCGGCACCGTCGGACGATAAATCTTCCATCACGAGGTCCATCAAGCCGTGGCGCGATTGGAAAATCTTGGGTTGGAGTTCACGCTTTAGCGTGTCCCCAGCCTCCCCCGAACAAGCTGAAGCTTGAACTCCAGCGCCTTCCCAATTCAGAATCAGCTTCAGCCCCGTGTTCAGGTAGCTGTAGTGGCGCAACCGACGCTCCACGAACTCCAGTTTGAATACCGTCTCCTTGAAAATCTCCGGGTCCGGCACGAACTCGATGAACGTGCCGTTCGGCTCTTTGGTTTTGCCCGTGTCTTCCTTCTTGAGCTTGCCGATCTTGAACGCGGCCTCGGCATATTCACCCTCGCGATGGCTGCGGACGAAAAAGTGTTTCGACAGCGCATTGACCGCCTTTG
>JAYVQV010000254.1:0-2068 GCA_043776855.1 Limisphaerales bacterium
CGCGACAGCGGGAGTCAGGCGACGGCTCCGGCCTCCTTCTCCCCTCGGAGGGGAGAAGGATTGAGGATGAGGGGTGGAACGAATTGCCGACGGTTCTAAGCCGGAACGATGCCGTTGAAAACCATCCAAAAAACGCGGAGGCGCAGAGAACGCAGAGGTTCGCAGAGAAATCCATCGGATGATTCCAGTCACCAGTCAGTGGGTTGGCTTTGTTTCAAAAAATCTCTGCGGCTCTCTGCGTTCTCTGCGCCTCTGCGTTTGTCCGGCTT
The DNA here is from genome assembly GCA_043776855.1 of Limisphaerales bacterium. Taxonomy (GTDB): domain Bacteria; phylum Verrucomicrobiota; class Verrucomicrobiia; order Limisphaerales; family UBA11358; genus UBA11358. Next base: position 270 of record JAYVQV010000254.1, read on the forward strand.
TTTCCGACCGCATGGTTTCGGCTAAAAAATGCGAGCGCGTCCTGCGTGATGCCACCCCTCACCCCGGCCCTCTCCCCTCGGAGGGGAGAGGGAGAAAACTGTCCCGCATGCGGGACAAAATTTGTCGCCGTGCGACCAACTCCACCCGCGCGGCCGGGGCGCGGGCTTCAGCCCGCTTCACCGTCCGTTGTGCGGGCAGCGTGCAAATTGTCCGGCGCGATGGCAGTCCTGAAGTGGAAGCGGCGTGAACGCCGCGCTCCGGTAAATTATCTTTACCGTCATCGGATAAAACTACGCGGCTTCATGTTTCCTTAAGGTTGGTTCGCGTAAGGTGACGGCATGAAAATTCAATCACACCTGAATTCATGCCGGAAAAACCTCGCTGTCCTCGGCGCGGTTTTTTTTCTCGCCTTCACCCTCATCGTCCGCGCGGATGACCCGCGCACGAACTCGTGGTTCACGACCTACGCCGGAAAATACGCGCGCGTCTTCACCAACGCCGCCTCGCAAACCTCCGGCAATGCCGTGACGACCTGGGGCAACGGTTCGCAGACGCAGTCGTCGCCGGCGTATTGCGGCGTGCAGGAAGTTTATTCGTCGAGCAACTGGGTTTATTTCCGCACCACCGGCCTCGGCAGCCATACGATGGGTGCGTGGTCAGCGGGTTTTCCCAACTTGCCCAAGAATCAAAGTGTTCTCTACCGGATTCCGCGCACGAACATGATCACCATCCCCGCGACCAAAACGCAGACGGCGCTCGGTGCCATCGGTTATTTTGTGGACGGCGTGGCGATGTTTGACTCGCGCGACGGTTTCATCTGGACCGGTTCGGCGGAAGCCGGCAATGGCACGGGTTACTGGAACCGCGACGCGTATGTGAACGAGAGCGCCACGTTCGACGCGGCTTACGCGCATCAGGAACAGACCGGCAACTATCACTATCACGCCAACCCCATCGCGCTGCGTTATTTGATCGGCGACCATGTGAATTACACGGCGGCGACGAAAACTTATTCCGAATCCACCAACGCCGTGACGAAACATTCGCCGCTGCTCGGCTGGGTGCGCGACGGTTATCCAATCTACGGACCTTACGGTTATTCCATTTCCAACGACGCTTCGAGCGGCGTGCGGCGCATGATTGCCGGCTACGTTTTGCGGAACGGTGCGAACGGCACGGACAATCTCACGAACACGTTGCGCACGAATCTGCCGGCGTGGGCGCAACGGCTCTACGGTCTCAACTCTGCCGGGCCGACGGACACCAGCACTTATCCGATTGGCCGTTACATGGAGGACAAATCCTATCTCGGCGACCTGACGAATTCGCAGACCAGCCAGAAATACGTCATGGGCACGAACACGTTTGACCTCGACGAATACAACGGTCGCTACTGCGTCACGCCGGAATTTCCGAATGGCACTTACGCCTACTTCGTCAGCATGAGCAGCAACGGCACGCCGGTTTTTCCCTACAACATCGGGCGCGCGTTTTACGGTGCCGCGAATGGCGCGTCAGTCACATCCATTTCGGAAACCGTCGTCACGAATTTTCTCGGCAACACCAACCTCGCCACCACGCTCAACTCCCCGACGGTCAGCGGCAGCACGGTGAAATTAACGTGGAGCGCGATTGAAGGCGGAACCTATCGCGCGGAATCTTCCACGAACCTGACAACGTGGACGACCAACGCCTCCGGCCTCGCCGCCGTGTTGAACGCGGGCAGCTACACGAACATTTCCACCGACCCGAAACGTTTCTACCGTGCCGCGCGCACGGCGGTGGCGGCGTTTGATTC
>JAYVQV010000255.1:0-7944 GCA_043776855.1 Limisphaerales bacterium
CGAAATCATTGACCACGGCTGGGAAAATGGCTGGGTTGTCGCCGAACCGCCGAAGAAACGCACCGGCAAACGCGTCGCCGTCGTTGGTTCCGGTCCCGCTGGGCTTTCCGCCGCGGCACAGTTGAACAAGGCCGGCCACGAAGTCACTGTCTTTGAACGCGCCGACCGCCCCGGCGGTTTGCTCATGTATGGCATCCCCAACATGAAGCTCGATAAAAGGGAAGTCGTCCTGCGTCGTATTGACTTGCTCGAAAAAGAAGGCGTGAAATTTGTCTGCAACACGGAAGTGGCACAGGCTTCTAGCCTGTGTGATTCAGACAAAACAGCAACTCACAGGCAAGATGCCTGTGCCACTACAAAATATCCCGCCAACAAGTTGCTGAAGGATTTTGACGCGGTGATTCTCGCGACCGGCGCGACCAAGCCGCGTGATTTGCCGATTGAAGGCCGTCAGTTGAAAGGCATTCATTTCGCGATGGAATTTTTGACCGAGAACACCAAGGCGGTGCTCGACCAGCACAAGAACGAGAATTTTATTTCTGCGGACGGCAAGGATGTCGTCGTCATCGGTGGCGGCGACACCGGCACGGATTGCGTCGGCACATCGCTCCGACACGGCTGCACCTCGCTCGTGCAGGTGGAGATTTTGCCGCAGCCACCGCTGGAGCGAGCCAAGGATAATCCGTGGCCCGAATGGCCGAAGACTTACAAGCTGGATTACGGCCAGGAAGAAGCCGCCGCAAAATTCGGCGCCGACCCGCGCGTTTATCTCACGACCGCCACGAAGTTTGAAGGCGACGCCAACGGCCACGTCAAGGCCGTCCACACCGTGCAAGTCGAGTGGACGAAGAATGATAAGGGACAGTTCATTCCGAAGAACGTTCCCGGCAGCGAAAAAGTTTTGCCGGCAGAACTCGTATTGCTGGCGATGGGTTTCCTCGGACCCGAACAACCGTTGCTCGAAGCCTTGAACATCGAGCGCGACGCGCGTTCCAACGCCAAGGCCGACTTCGAAAAATACACCACGAACAATGCGAAGGTGTTTGCCTGCGGCGATTGCCGTCGTGGCCAGAGCCTTGTCGTGTGGGCGTTCAACGAGGGCAGGGGTGCTGCGCGCGAGTGCGACAAGTTTCTGATGGGCAAAACGGATCTGCCGTAAGCTTCAAATTGAATCAATCAAAAAGCCGCTGGAATTTTCCAACGGCTTTTTTTGATTTAATCCTCTGGCGCTTTAGCCCGAACGCCGAAGTTGGGGAGCGTCGCCGCACCGGGTGGAACCGGCTTCCAGCCGGTTGAATTTGGCTTCCAGCCAAATTCCGTTTGCGGCGGGAATCGTCAGCCGCCGTTCACATTCATGCGTGGCGTGTCCGCTCCGACGGTTTCCGGCAGGATGCCGGAAACAACCGGCTGGAAGCCGGTTCCACCCAAATTCCCAGAGCATCGTTCCGGCTCCAAAGTAGGGCAGGGCGTCTCGCCTGTCCGGACGAGCGCGTCAGCGCGAGCGGTTGCGGCGGCGCAGCCAAGTTCACTTCTCATCCGACATCAGTTTCACTGGCCCAAATAATCCCGCATCCTCCAGCGGTGTCTTGGGCGTGAGTTTGCGGATGTTTGTCCGCGTGAGCCGCTGCTCCTTCGGCAAACTCGCATCGCCGATGAGGCGGTTCGGCCAGAAGTTCACGACCTCGATTTGCAATTTATTTTCGCCAGACTTCAACGCCCCGGTCACGTCCACCCGAAACGGCGGACACCAGACGATGCCGCAGCTTTTGCCGTTTACCTTCACCTCCGCCAGTTCACGAACGCTGCCGAGATCAAGGAAGATTTTCTGTTTCCGCTTTCCCGCTTTCCCGCTTTCCGCTTTTTTCTCCTCCGCTTTGTAGTCAAAAGTTTTTTCATAAACCGCCGTGCCGGAATAAAATTTAATTCCCGGCTCCGCCCGCGCCGTCCAGTTCGTGAGCGAATCAAACGTCACTGACTCCGGCCCGCCCCATTTCGGATCGAAGTGAACTGTCCACGCGCCGGGGAACGAGTTGAGAGTTGAGAGTTGAGAGTTGAGAGGATTGCCCGTTGGTTTCGTTGTCGCCGGATGATGCTTCGCTGGTTCGCGGAACACCACAAACCACGAGCCGCACGGCGCGAAGTCGAGCGGCACAAAAGTCTGGCCGTTTTTTTCTTCGTAGCGGTCGGCGAATTTCTTTTCGCCCGTCACCGCGTTCCACAGTTCAGGAGCTTTGCCCGTGACGCAGAATGCCGCCGTGACGCTGCCGGAATAATTCGTGCGGTTGGCGATGAAATAAATCTCCGCCCCGCCCATCGTGCGGTGGATGAAATCTAAATCCAACGGAGCGCCGGTCTCCCGTTGGAGTTCAAGCTTCAGCTTGTCCCCGCCCGGCACGCTGAAGCGTGAACTCCAGCTTTCAAAATCCGGCTTCACACCATCCGCCAGCAAAACTTCGCGCGCCGTCTTGCCGGCGATGACTCGTCCTTTGCCGGTCTGCCCGCCCCATAATTCATCCGCAATTTTTTTCACTTCGGTATCCGTGGAAACAAAATTATCCAGCGCCTCGCCGTGCAGCGGCTTCGAGCCGATGACCGTCGCGCCCGCGTTCACGAGTTCGGAAATTTTCTTCAGCACCGGCAGCGAAATCACGTCGCGTTCCGGCAGCACCAGCAAGCGATAGTTCATTCCGTCCGGCAGAATAATTTTTCCATCCTTCACGCTGGCGCGAGCCAGCAGCGCCTCGGCGGTGATGACATCGTAATCGTAGCCGGGCTGGCAGTGCGCTGGGTCGGTGCGTTTGTGTTGTGTGAAGTTTGGAACGTGGTCGCCGTAAAAATACAAAACGTCGGCGTGAAAATTTCCCCGCTGAAGCAACCACTGGCTGCGGTTGATGTAACTGAAGAACGGCGCGGATTTTTCCCACCACGTCACGTTGGGATTCAGATGCGTGCCGGCGAAATACTGCTGGCCGGGAATGCCTTCGCTTTCCGGCGAGCAAACGAACGCGTGCCACACGAGGACGTTCAAACCTTCGCACAACGCTTTGTCGAAACTCGGTTTCAAGTTGTCCCAAAGTTTTTCCTGCCAGTGTGGCCCGATGGTGGTGAAACCTTCCGCGAGCACGAGCTTGTGACCGTAAGTGTGCGCGGCGCTGGCGGGCTGCTTCACGAAGAAACGGTTCGCGTCGCCGACACGATGCGTCCACGACCACGCCCAGAATTCGCTCATCGGAGCGTCGTCCATGCCGAGGCATTGCTGCGCGTCAATCGGCACGGCGTGCGGCCCGCCGCTTTCGGGATGGATGCCGATGCCGTGCGCGTGCGCGCGGTCGCGGAAAATTTTGAAATGCCCGTCAATCGCCAGGTCGCCGAGCGTGCGGCGATAGTCGAACAGAAAACGGTCGCTCGCGTCGCGCGAATTCACGATGCGCCCCGCCAGCACCGGCAGCCACGGCAGCAAATCGTAGCCGCGACGCTTCTGAAATTCCGCGCGCAACGTCGGCGTCCAGTTGGCGAGTTCCACTTCCCAACTGTCGGTGTGGAGATACTTCAAAGATTTTCCTGCGAGCGGCCCGGCATCGGCGATGAGCGGTTCAACAATCTTGTCCCAGTAATTTTGAAACGCGGTCGCCGAATAAACGTCCAGCGCGTAGCCGCTCCAGCCTTCGCTGCTCGTGGAAACATAGGCGTGATCGCCAATCGTGAATCCAAATCGCAGCACCAGCCAGTCGCCGGTGGGCGCGTCCCATTTGAGAATCCCGTCCGGGCCGAGCTGCGCGGACAAATCAATCACGTCCGCCGTGTCGGCGTCCTGCTCGCCGGGCGTGGCGGGAATCTCGGCGAAGAGCGGCGAAGAATCCGGCGCGGAGAACGGCTGGAGCGATTCTTGCAACGCCTTCTGCTTCCAATTTTTCAGCGGCGGATGCGCGGCGGAATTTTTCACGCGATACGCCACGACGGATGAATCACGGTAAAAATTATCCCGCGCCTTCACCTGCGGCAATTGCACCACCACGTTCGTGCCACCGGAAATTTTTGTTTCCGACCAGACGTATTTTTTGGCCGCGTCATCTTTGGACACGACCGGCCCGCCGAGGTTCCAGCCGCTCTGGATGTTCAGGCTGATGGTGAGGCCGAGGCGGTCGGCCTCGCGCAACGTGTGCTTGTAAAGCTCGCGCCAGGCCGGCGAAAAGAAATCCGGGCCGTGCGGCACGGTGGCGTTGCCGTCCTGCGAGGCGCCGTTCGCATCGCACAGCAGCGCGCCGCCGAAACCTTTGGCCTGCATCTGTTCGAGGTCGCGCGTGATGGCAGCCTTGGTGACGTTGCCATTGAGCCACCACCAGTAGGCGCGGAGGCGCGCTTCGTTCGGCGGATTTTGCCAGCCGGATTCCAGGGTGGGTTCAGCGCGCAATGAAGCGGTCGCCGCCAGCGAAAGGCAAAATGCCGCTAAAGAAAAATTTACAATTCGGGAAATCATTTCACCCAGCATAGCCGAGCGACGATGTTTTGCCATCCCGTGTTTGAGTGATGCTTGATCCGAAGCGCGCGACCACCGCGCATCATTCACTGCGCGACGGCACGATAGAATTTTTGCGGCGCGAGGAGGTTGCTTTCACTGAAGCTGAACGGCGAGGCGTTGGTGAAGACTGGCAGCCAATTGGTCGTGCTTAAGTTCGTTGAAGCCTGCACGACGTAGCTGGCGGTGATCGTGCCGGTGACGCCGAGGGAGAAGGCTCCATTCGTGAACGTCAGCGGCGTGAGCGTCGCCGCCGCGCCGGTGACGAGCGACGTGCCGGCGACGGTCACCATGTCGTAACGCACCGTGCCGGAGACAGCGTAAGTGCTATCGGGATTGATGACGATGTAAGCGGCGCTGCCTGCGCCGGTGGCCGTGCTTTGGAATTCCGCGACGATGCGGAAGCTAAAATTGGAGTTGTTAGCCACACCCGGCAAGGCTGAGAGGTTGTTGGTGAAGGCATAAAAATTCGTTGGCCCCGGCACGGTCGCGGCGGTGGGAAAATCAAAGAAGGTCGTGCCGCTGTTGGTAGAGTATTGCAGACGGAAATATTTTCCGCCGGTGTTGCTGCAGCGCTGGCTCCAACTGATGACGATGTTTTGCTTGCCCGCCGTGCTCACGGCGAATTGTGCTCCGGCAGTTTTATTGTTTGCAGTGGAAGCCGGATACGTCGCGGTATTCCAAGCGGTGTTGTCCGTGGAAGCAGGATCGTTCGTCACATCACCTCCGGCAAACGTTGCCGTCGTTCCACCGACAAGCGACGCCGTGCCACTGCCGATGGACGGCGTGGTAGAACCACTCGAAATGCTGCCGTCGGCGGGAGAGCTGTTGAAATTCCATTGAGCAAACACCGTCGGGTTAGTGAGGATGACTGACAACAATGCCGGCGAACTCGTGATACTACCGGTGAAATTGCTGCTGATGACGGAGTAATTCCCTGCGTTTGTCGGCTGCACGTTCGACAGGATAAAAGGATTCGTGGTGGCTCCGAAAATATTTATTCCGCCGAGCAACCATTGATAATTCAACGGCGGCGTGCCGGTGACGGACACGGTGAACGTCGCGCTCTGTCCCGCGAGCACCGTCTGCGGCTGCGGTTGCGAGGTGATGGCGGGCGGCGCGTTCGTGACGAGCAATGCCGCGACAGAACTGGTCACGCTGCCGAAAGCATTGGTGATGAAGACAGAATAATTTCCATTGTTCGTGAGCTGGGCGTTGGCGAGCGTGAAGGGATTCGTGGTCGCGCCGGAAATGTTCGTGCCGCCAAAACGCCATTGGTAGGCGAGCGTGCCACTACCCGTCGCGGTGACGGAAAATGAAATCGTTGAGCCGACGGCATTGGTCTTGCCTGAAGGTTGCGCAGTGATGACAGGGGGATTAGTGGCGGGGGTGGCAAGGACGGAAAAATCTTTCATCACGGCCATGTGCTGCGCGTTGGTGGAATCGCCGGACTGCACGGGCGGAAAATTATTCGCGAGGTCGGTGGCATTATAGACGCGCGAATCAAACACGAGGCCATTGGGATAATTCAATGTCGGAAAAACGGTCGCCGTTTCAAAGTTGGTGAAGGTCAGGCTGGGCAGGACGTAATCGTGGGGCGAGTTGCGGTTGGCGCTGGTTTGGGAGTTGCCCAGATTGTCCACGGGAACCGGCGCGTCGGTGAGGTAGCCGCCCCAAGTCGTGACGCATGCCTCGCTGCGGGAGCCGGCATTAAAATCACCGGCGAGAACGATCCACGCATTCGCCGGAAAATTCGCCTGCATGAGCGCCTTGAGATTGTTCGCCTCGGTCGCGCGCGCGCTGGAAGAGCTGGTAAGAAAATGCACGCTGACGACGTAGAGGTCGTTCGTCCCCGGCAAATCAATTTGCGCCCAGGCAAAACCGCGATTGGCCACCTGCGTATCCGTCCACGAACCGGAAGCGATGATGGGATAGCGGCTGATGATGCCGTTCGGGATGTCGCCATTGCTGCTGGTCGGCTCACGGAAGTAGGAATAGTTCGTCCCAAAACCAAGGTCTACCATTTCGCGAAACGCGGCGGCATTGTTCACGTTCGCGCCGTTGGTGCTGGTGTAATTGAATTCTTGGATGGCGACCACGTCGGGCTTCAGCCCTAGGAACAGGCGGATGGCGAAAGGCTGGTAGCTCTGCGTGTTGCCGTTCAGGTTCGCGGCCATGACGCGGACGGTGACATTGCTCTGCGCAAAGGCCGACGCCAGCAAAAACATTCCAGCCAAAAGCAAAAGACACTTCCGGCTATTTAGAAAGAATGGTGCAATCCTCATTATGGTTTTATTTTCGTCCGGCGCGGAAACAAACGCAAGCGGACTTTTGCCGCATGATAATGTGAACTGGACGAGCCGCACGATTTTGCTATGATTCAGCCGTGCCTAACCACACCAAGGGCGCGGGGCAGAACACTCCCGCAAAAAATCCGCCGTTCGAGGAAGCGTTGAAAAACCTTGAATCCATTGTCGAAGCGATGGAATCAGATGACCTGCCGCTCGAAACGTTGCTGGCCCGTTATGAAGAAGGCGCAAAACTGGTCAAAGTCTGCCAGGAAAAACTGGCGGAAGCGGAATTAAAAATCCAGCAGTTGGAAAAAACTGCTGCCGGTGAGATGAAACTGAAACCAATTGCCATTGATGAGTGACGAGTGATGCGTGAATCCGTTTTCACGCATCACTCGTCACTTATCATTTATCACTTTAAGAATTTATGAGTCGCTACCTAGACATGGTTGACGCGCCCGAGCACGTCAAAAAACTAACCATTCCGCAACTGCAAGAACTCGCCGGAGACATCCGCACCGAGTTGATCGAGGGCCTCGCCAAAGGCGGCGGCCACCTCGGCCCCAACTTGGGCGTCGTGGAACTCACCATCGCCTTGCACAAAGTTTTTTCCACGCCGAAAGACAAATTCGTCTGGGACGTGAGCCATCAGGTTTATGTCCACAAGATTTTGACCGGACGTAAAAACCGTTTCCGCACCATCCGCCAGACGGGCGGCCTGAACGGCTTCGCGCTCCGCACCGAGAGCGAACATGATTGTTTCGGCGCGGGTCACGCGGGCACGGCGCTCTCCGCCGCGCTCGGCATGGCGGCAGCGCGCGACAAACGCGGCACGGACGAACAAGTCGTTTGCATCTTCGGCGATGCGGCGTTGACGAATGGCATTTCCTTCGAGGCGATGAATAACGTCGCGCACACGACGAAGAAATTCATCGGCATCCTCAACGACAACGAATGGAGCATCGCCAAAAACGTCGGCGCGATTTCCGGCTATCTCAACAAGCTCATCACGAATCCGAGTTACAACAAACTCGCGAAGGAGTTTGAACATTTCGTCCGCAAACTGCCGAAGGGCGAACTCGCGTTGCAGCTCGCGCATCGCGCGGAAGCGGGCGTCAAAGGCGCCATCACCGGCGT
>JAYVQV010000256.1:0-2067 GCA_043776855.1 Limisphaerales bacterium
GCGCGTGGCCGTGAATCGCATCTGGAAGCTGCACTTCGGTCGCGGCATCGTGGCGACGCCGGATGATTTTGGCAGCCAGGGAAAATTGCCGTCGCATCCCGAATTGCTCGACTGGCTCGCGGGCTGGTTCGTGGAAAATAATTGGGACGTGAAAGCGTTGCACCGGTTGATCGTTTCGTCGGCGACGTATCAGCAGTCATCGCGCGCGTCGAAAGAACTTTTGGAGCGCGACCCGGAAAATCGTTTGCTCGCGCGCGGGCCGAAGATGCGATTGCTGGCCGAGGAAATCCGCGACGGCGCGCTCGCCGCGAGCGGGTTGCTCGTCACGAACATCGGCGGGCCGAGCGTGAAAATTTATCAGCCGGAAGGTTTATGGGAGCAGTCCGGCACGGGCGCGAAGTTCACGCAAGATCACGGCGACAAGCTGTATCGGCGCAGCCTCTACACGTTTTGGAAACGCACATCGCCGCCGCCGAATATGCTGACATTCGACGCCGTGACGCGCGAAGTCTGCACCGCCAAACGCGAGACGACCGCCACGCCGTTGCAGGCGCTCGTGCTGCTGAACGACCCGCAATTCATCGAAGCCGCGCGCGTGTTGGGCGAAAAGCTGCTGAAGGAATTTCCGAACGATGCGAACGCCCGCGCACAACTTGCGTTCAAAAAACTTGTCGGTCGCGCACCGGATGAAACGGAAACAAAAATTCTTGTCCAAATTTTCAACGAGCAGAAAGATTTGTTTGCGAAAGATGAGGCGTCGGCGAAAAAACTTTTGGCGACGGGTGAATCTAAATTTGATGAGACGTTGCCGCCCGCCGACTTTGCGGCGACGACACTGATGGTGAATGCCATCATGAACTTTGATGAGTTTATTGTTGAACGATGAAATGAATACGAGTGCTTTCAAAGTAGCGTGGGCGTCCCGCCTGCGCCGCGAGCGCGTCAGCGCGAGCGGTAGTGGCACAGGCATCTTGCCTGTGAGTTGCCATCGCGGGCTATTTCCAGAAACTCACAGGCAAGATGCCTGTGCCACTACGGCTGCGTCGGCTTCGCCGACGCGGGCAGGCGGGACGCCCGCCCTACTTTGGCGGAGCGCCGAGCACCTGCTCGGCTCGTTTCAAACACCGTCACCAACGCGCCGAGCGGGTGCTCGGCGCTCCGTTATTTGCTCGCAACGCATCACTCGTCACTGACATGAATTCCATTTGCACCGGCCCGTTACCCGCCGCTGGACTTTCGCGGCGCGCGTTCTTGAACCGCTTTGGCCTTGGCCTCGGTGGCATGGCGCTGGCGAATATGATGTCGCCCAGCAACGTGCTCGCGGCGCTGGCGAATGGCGGCGCGGACAGGGGCATTCTCAACGGGCAGTTTCATTTTCCGCCGACGGCCAAGCGCGTGATTTATCTGTTCATGGCGGGCGGGCCGTCGCAGATGGAGACGTTTGATTACAAGCCGCTACTGAACCAGCGCAACGGCGAGCAGTTGCCGGACTCGGTGCGGCAAGGCCAGCGGCTCACGGGGATGTCGGGCAATCAATCGTCGCTGCCGCTCGCGGGGTCGCAGTTTGGTTTCAAGCAATTTGGAAAAAATGGAACGTGGGTTTCCGATCTGTTGCCGCACACGGCGAAGGTCGTGGATGATTTGTGCATCGTGCGCTCGCTGTTCACCGACGCCATCAACCACGATCCGGCCATCACGTTTTTTCAGACCGGCTCACAGCTTTCCGGTCGCCCGAGCATCGGCTCGTGGATTCATTACGGCCTCGGCAGCGACAACGAAAATCTGCCCGCGTTCGTCGTGCTCATCACGCCGGGCAAGGTGGACCAGCCGCTTTACGCGCGCTTGTGGGGCAGCGGATTTTTGCCGTCGCAACATCAAGGCGTGCAATTTCGCAGCGGCAAGGAACCCGTTTTGTATCTGAATAATCCCGACGGTGTTTCGCCGCAGAGCCGTCGCTCGTTGCTGGATCGCGTGAATGAATTGAATTCGCACGCCGCCGCGCAACTCGGCGACAGCGAAGTGGACGCGCGCATCGGGCAATACGAGATGTCTTACCGGATGCAGACC
>JAYVQV010000257.1:0-2067 GCA_043776855.1 Limisphaerales bacterium
AAAGACGAAGCGAATCAGGAAAAGGTTTCGAGGAACCGGTCAACTAAAGTGAAACTGGAATTGTTAAACACTCATTACTCGCGCCCTACTCTTTCCCAGTGGCGAGCCGGCGTCGCCATGCCATCAAGCTTCCGATTAAAATAATTGTCGCTGCGCCCGGTTCGGGAACCGGCACTGTCAGAAAAATTATCCCACGCGTAGCCGATGTTCGCCGTTTGCGTGCCATTGTAATGGATGCGGATGCCCGCGATGTCCGCGCCCGCATGACTGAACGACCAGGTCGTGGCGAGCGCATCGCCCGCGCCTGGACTGCCGGGGTTGAGCGACAGGCTGTCAATCGGCACTGCCGACGAATTCAAAGCCTGCACGAGCCAGCCTTCGTTCCTGTCAATGTCGAGAATGACTCCGCTCGCAAATTGCGACGGCGTGCTGTAAGCCACGAGCAAGTCCAACGGCACGCCGCTTTGGAGGTGCGTCGTAGGATCCACGAGAAAAAAGTTCCCGACGTTCTGGCCGGGTGCGGGCAAGTCATCCACACCACCGAAGCCCGTGAACGCATAGCCCGGCGAACCCACCTGGGCGAGGATTGGTTTTATTCCTCCCGCCAGATTGAACGTGATGCCGTCGCTCAACGTGTATTGGTTGCTGATGGCCAGCCCTTCCACCAGCGTGCCGATGGGGATGTTTTCAAAACCGACCAGGGCGAAGGCCCGGCCAGGGAACGACAGGCAAGCCAACGCAGCGATGACCGACAACAGGGGAAGGGAATAAGAATGACGCGAGGAAATAGTTTTCATGGTAGATGGGTTTGATGATGGCGACGAAAATAGTATTATCAAAGCGGCCAAAATAAGTTCAATCTTGAAAAACGAATTGCCGTGGGAGCGGTAAACATTTTTTCCTCCTTCATTCATTGACTCTGCAAACGCCTTTGCTAGTCTCACGGCTCATTTTTAAGGTAATTTTACGACTGAAACTGACTGAACCAGAACACAAATCCATTTATGGCCAAATCATCCAAAGCACAAAAATACGTTTACACCTGGGGCAACAAAAAAGCTGACGGCGACGGCAGCATGAAAGCCCTCCTCGGCGGCAAAGGTGCCAACCTTGCGGAAATGACCCGCATTGGTTTGCCCGTGCCTCCCGGTTTCACCATCACCACCGAAGTTTGCACTTACTATTATGCGAACAAACGCACTTATCCAAAAGTGTTGCAGGCGCAGATGGAAGCCGGGGTCGTCAACATGGAAAAAATCATGGGCACGAAGTTCGGTTCGACCACGGGAATGCCGCTGCTCGTCGCGGTGCGCTCCGGTGCGCGCGATTCCATGCCCGGCATGATGGATACGATTTTGAATCTCGGTTTGAACGACCAGGCGGTTGTCGCGCTCGTCAAGGCCACGGGCAATGAGCGTTTCGCGTGGGACTGTTACCGCCGTTTCATCCAGATGTATGGCGACGTCGTCATGGGCGTGCAGAAGCGCGAAGGCGAAGACCACGATCCGTTCGAACACACCATCCACACTTTCAAGCACGAAAAATATCACGGCGACATCGTTGATTCCGACCTCACCGCCGCCGACCAGCAGGAACTTGTCAAACGCTTCAAGGCGCTCGTCAAGGAACGCACCGGCAAAGCGTTCCCGAACGATCCGTGGGATCAATTGCGCGGCGCAGCGGGCGCGGTATTCAGCTCCTGGATGAATGATCGCGCGTGCGTCTATCGCCGCAAATACAACATCCCGACCGAATGGGGAACCGCCGTCAACGTGCAGGCGATGGTGTTCGGCAACACCGGCGAAGATTCCGGTTCAGGTGTGGCGTTCACGCGCAATCCAGCCAACGGCACGAATGAATTCTACGGCGAATTCCTCATCAACGCGCAGGGCGAAGACGTCGTCGCCGGCGTCCGCACGCCTGAACCCGTGTCGAAGTTGAAAGCAGCGATGCCCAAGTCCTACGCGGAATTGATGGCCGTTCGCAAAACTTTGGAAAGTCATTTCAAGGATGTGCAGGACATCGAATTCACCGTGCAAGCGGGCAAGTTGTTCATGCTCCAGACGC
>JAYVQV010000258.1:0-2061 GCA_043776855.1 Limisphaerales bacterium
GCCGAACCGCCGCCGGTGCAGCTCGGAATAAATTCCCACCGCGCAGATGCCGCCCAGCGCCAGCACGACGTAACCAACGATGAGCCAGTCGTTGCTCATGAAGGTTGCCACATCCGCTCGCCGCCGGTGATGGCGTTGGCGTTCTTGCCCGCCGCCACGCCCGGCGGAAATTTTTTCACAAGCCGCGCGTTGCCGCCGCCCAGCACCACGGTGTCCGCGAGCAGCGCATTTTTCAAAAGCAGCACGACTTCCTCGACGTGCTTGCGCCATTTCTTTTTTCCCAGCCGCTTCAGCGCGAGGTTGCCGAGGTATTGCTCGTAACTGCGACCATGCCGGTAAGGCAGGTGCGCGAGTTCCAGCGGCAGCACCCCGCCGTCAATCACCAGCGCGGAACCCAGCCCCGTGCCGAGGCCGAGGAACAGCGTGCAGCCGCCGGTGTGGCTGCCGAGCGCCTGCATCGCGGCGTCGTTGATCATCTTCACGGGTTTGCCGAACGCTTTTTTGAAATCAAACTTCACCCAGCCGCCGCCGAGGTTGTGCGGCTCGCGCACCGGGCGGTCGTTTTTCACCGGGCCGGGAAAGCCGATGCTCACGGCATCAAACTTCCACGCGGCGGAAACTTTTTTTACGGCGTCGGCCATCTGCGCGGCGGTCATCTTTGGGCCGGAGGGAACTTTCACCGGCTCCTTGACGCCGCTGACGTGAATTTTCAAGTTCGTCCCGCCAACATCAATGACGAGGATTTTTTTGCCTAGAGTTGTGGTGGTGGTTTTCATGGTGTGTTCGTGGTGGTCAACGGAGTGGTTTGCCAGCGGAAAATAATTTCACCGAGCGATGGCTGCGTGGCGGGCGCAAACCGCAGCCCCAGCGCGATGGCCACCGCGTTGGTGTCGCCGCGCTCCGTGTGGCCGGCGGCTTCAAAGGAATTCTCCAGCGGCAGCAGCACGGCGGAGAAGACGTGGCCGCGCGTGTCCACCAGCACTTGCACGGTGCTGGGCGCGATGATGTCATTGAGCGGCAGCGCGGGCAGGGCCGGGGCGGACAATAATTTTCTTGCCGCCAGCGCGCCGTAAATTTCCAAGGTGGTCTTCGGCGGCAGCCCGGAACCGCCGCCGCCCGTCAGCACGGCGAACTGCGGCGGCGGCTTGAAGTCCGCTGCGAAATCGCCAAAGCGGTTCGTCTGCATGAACTGCGCGAACGCGGCGCCCAGATTTTCCGGCGCCAGCGGCAACCACCGCGGCGCCTCGCGATAGCGAAACGATGGCGGCGTGATCACAGAATTTTTTTGCCAGATGGCGGAAGAAAAATCCCGCGCGTTCGGCAGCGCGAACAGCGCGGGGTTGTCCAGTTCGATCAATTCTTCGGCGGCATCGGCCAGTTGAAGCTGCGGCACGTTCGTGACGGGGCGCGGTGTAAAATTCTTTTTGGCTCCGAATAAATAAATGAGCGCAAGATGCGTGGCGACGGCGAAGACAACGAGCAGCCGGAATTTTTTTTTCAGCGCGCCAGTGTCCGGCGTTGACGGCGCGGGTGGCGGCGTGGCGGCGGCAGGAATGGCGCGGGCGTCGTTCATCGTGGCGCGGGCGTGTCCGTCACGCGCGGCAGCGTGGCGAGCAGGGCGTTGGTGATGCCGGCATCGCGCGCCAGCACGGTGAGGTGTGCGAGCTGGTCGTAGGTCACGGCGCGGTCGGCGTGGATGACGAGCGTGAGCGGAGTGGGGGAATATTTTTTTACGGCGACGGTCAGGCTGTTGATGAGCACGCGCTCGCTGACGACCTGGTTTTCAAAATAGAACTGGCCCGTGGCATCCACCGCCATCGCCACCGTGCGCTGATCCACGCCGGGCAGCTTGTCGGCGGCGGGCGGCGTGAGCGACGTGTGCAAACCCTGCACCGGCATGAGCGCGCCGAGCAGCAGGAAAATCACGACGATGAAAAACACGGCGGCGAACGGTGCCACATCAAACTGGCTGCGCAGGATTCGGGCGTTGCGCGGAAATTTCATTTTCCGTTTCCGTTCTCGGTGACGACGTTGACGATTTCGGCGGCGGCGCGTTCCATG
>JAYVQV010000259.1:0-2058 GCA_043776855.1 Limisphaerales bacterium
TTACTCCGTGTCCGACGCAAAAACCGGCGAGCCGCTCGGTTTGTTCTACCTCGATATGTTCCCGCGCGATGGCAAATACAATCACTTCGCGCAGTTCGGCCTGATTGACGGCAAGCGCCTGCCGGATGGAAAATACCAGCGCCCCGTCTGCTCGCTCGTCTGCAATTTTCCGCCACCGCAACCCGGCAAGCCCTCGCTCATGTCGCACGACGAAGTGGAAACCATCTTCCACGAGTTCGGCCACGCGATGCACACCATCCTGACGCGCGCCAAATACTCGCGCTTCTCCGGCACGAGCGTGCCGCGCGATTTCGTCGAAGCGCCGTCGCAGATGCTGGAAAATTGGCCGTGGGATAAAAAAGTTTTGGACACCTTTGCCGCCGACTACCGCGACCCGAAGAAAAAAATTCCCGCCGACATTCTCGCGCAACTCAAGACCGCGCGGCTCGCCACGGAGGGAATGCGCTATCGTCGCCAGCTTTCGTTCGGCCTGATGGACTTGGCGCTCCACACACAAATCCACGCGACGAACGCAGATGAAGTCCTTCCGCTCTCGAACAAAATTCTTGGCGAAGTCTCGCTGGCCCCGCCGCCGGACTCGGCGTTCGTCGGCTACTTCGGCCACATCATCGGCTACGGCGCGGGCTACTACGGCTACGCGTGGGCGGACGCCATCGCGGCGGACATGGCAACGACGTTTGAAAAATCTCCCGGCGGATTCTTCGACAAAAAAGTCGGGATGCGGATGCGGAATGAAATTTATTCCGTCGGCGACGCGCGCGACATCAACGAGTCCATCGAGAAATTTCTAGGCCGCCCGCGCTCCATCGAGCCGTTCCTGAAACGCATCGGCATCGGCCAGAATCCATGAACCATATTGTCCACGCCAAACGTTGAACTGTTTGGTATGGTTGGTATCGAATCCCGAGCAACCTGCCAAAATTATGATGACCCGACGCCAAGCCATTAAATCCACCGCGCTCGCCAGCGCCGCAATCGCGGCGCTGCCAGGCGCGATTGCCCAGACAAATTCCACCGCGCCAGCCGCACCCATCGGCCCGTTCACGCTGCCGCCATTGCCTTACGCCTACGACGCGCTCGAACCGTTCATTGACGCGGAGACGATGACAATCCACCACGACAAACATCACGCGGCTTACGTTGCGAACCTTAACAAGGCAGTCGCGCAAATCACTGAACTTGGTTTGTTGGAAATTACTCACCTGCTCAAAAATTTGGACAACGTTCCAGAAAAAATCCGCACTGCCCTCCGCAATCAAGGCGGCGGTCATTACAACCATTCGCTCTTCTGGCAGATGATGAAGAAAAACGGCGGCGGCGAACCGAAAGCAGAACTTGCCAAGGCGATTGACGCGAGCTTCGGAAATTTTTCCGAATTCAAAACCAAATTCAACGAGGCCGCGACCAAAGTTTTCGGCAGCGGCTGGGCGTGGCTGGTGCTCGATGGAAAAAATTTGAAGATTGAAGCCACGCCGAATCAGGATTCGCCCTTGAGTTCCGGTAAAACGCCGCTGCTCGGCCTCGACGTTTGGGAACACGCCTACTATCTCAAATACCAGAACAAGCGCGCCGACTACATCACCGTGTGGTGGAACGTGGTGAACTGGGATTTCGTGGCCGAGCGTTACGCCCAGTATAAAGCCTGAATCATTCCCCGCGATAAACCGCCGCGCCATGCGCGTCTCGGCCACGACGACTTCCGTGAGCAACGGCAGCTTGGGCTTGAGCTTTTTCCAAATCCACGCCGCGACGATTTCACTCGCGGAATTTTCCACGCCCCGGAATTGACACGCGGGAAATTTATTCCCATGTTGCCGCATCCATAAAACCCATGCGTATTCTCCTCGCTGAAGACGAACCCAAAGTCGCCGAACACGTCCGCCTCGGCCTCACCGCCGAGGGCTACGCGGTGGATCTGGCCGCCGATGGCGACGAAGCGATCTGGCTCGCGGAGCAAAATAATTACGACGCGCTCCTGCTCGACGTGACGATGCCGCACAAGGACGGCTTCACCGTGGTGCGCCATCTGCGCCGCAA
>JAYVQV010000260.1:0-7897 GCA_043776855.1 Limisphaerales bacterium
GGAATGGGAAGCCGGAAAAATTTACCTCAACCTGGAAACCAAAACCCAACCCTCAATTTAGATGCTCACTGAATTTACAGAAAAAGATTTGCGCGACCAGCTAAAATGGGGATTATCCAAAAAACGAATCTTAACCGGCGAGCATTCTCTACTAACAAGGCTTGCACCAGCGTTGTAATGTTTAATGCCCGGACACCACAAACCAAGATTTACGGCATCATTGTCTGGTAAAGATTTTCTGACATCACCAAACTCGTCGGCATATTTGCCTAGGATTCTGATTGATGTTTTTGGAATCGGTTTAACTGGTGTATGGCTCCAGCCGCCATCTTTTGACGCGCCATAATCTTCTGCCGAACCCCTAACCGTGAACAAATGCTTTCTCTTGCTTCCAGCTTTGCCCCCCGTGAACAAGGTCACCGTGGTGTTGCCGCCGACTCCCACGGAGGCATCGCGGGTGTTGCCGCCGCCCAAATCCCAATGCCACTTGTGCTGCACGTTCTTGGCGTAAAAATGAACCACCCATGTCGGCGGGTAAGCGTTGTTACCGCCCGAGGTTCCCACCCAGCCCAATTCAGAGATGTCGCGCCCCGGAATCCCGCTTATTTCGCCATATTGATCACCGAATAACGGACTTGGAATGTATGGAGCGCTGTCTTGATGCGTGCTGTAATCGTTCAAAACGCCATCCGTCCAATCCCAACTTTCATATCCGGCCAAAGATTCTGACCACCAATAATCACGTTCGCTCGCGCTCGTATGGCCGCCGCCGGTCGCGGTGCTGGAATTAAAGTGAGTCCCGTGGTATTTCAAAAGGTTAAAACCTAAACCAACAACGGGTATCAGGCTGGCCGAATAAGAACTTCCGGCAGAACCAACATAGCTGCCGCCACCACCCGGTCCATTAACCGTATCCGTGTAAGATTGACTGCAACCGTGCGCGGTAATCATTACCGTCGAGGGCATTTCAACGGTCATAAAATTGCCCGCGCCACCGGAACTGCCGCCAATTCCGCCACTGTTTGCCGGTGTCGCCTTCGCATTAAACTCTGCTGTCCCAGAGCCATAAATTGGAACGTCATCCGCATACCAATCGTAAGTGCCATCAGCATTGGCGGTGGTGGCCACTGTGGCGTTTGCGCCATTCACGGTCACCGCTGCCGTCGAGGCACTCACCACGCCGCTCACGAGGCCGCGCCCCTTCCACAAATCATCGCCTTGCGGTGTGCCGGTAATCTGCAAATGGATGCTGCTGGGTTTCACGGCGAAATTGGTCGTCGTCACATTTCCGGCGGCGTCGGTAACTTGGATGCTGATCTGGTTCGTTCCGTTCAAGGGAACATTTTCCACCCAGAACGTGCCATTCCGTTCAATCACACCTTCAATCACATTCGTCGTGCCATCGCCATTCACCACGGTCGCCGCGATTGCCCCGGTTTCGTCGCTCGTCGTGCCGCGAAGCGTGGTGTTGGTTCCACTCACGCGCAGCCCGGCTTGCGGCCAAAGAATTTTTACCACCGGCGGATTCGTGGCGGTGGCGTAGTTCAGCACCACGGTAAAGTTCGTCGTCGCGGTGTTGCCCGCGCGATCCGTCACGCGCACGGTTAAAACATTTCCATTGGTCATCAACGGCACGTCGTAAGCATGAAAATAATTCGTGGTGAAATCCATCGTATTCGTATCAAAAAATTGGTCGTTCACAAACACATCTTGGTTGGTGAACAACCCGGCGGCATTGCTGATGTCATAGGACAGGCTGGCCAGTTCTTCATCCGCCGCGCCGCGCAACTGGAGGTAGGGCTTGATGACCGTGCTGGCGGCATTGACGAGCGCGGGGTTGGTGATGCTCAAGACCGGTGGCCGGGTGTCCTTGTAAAATTCATATTCCCGCCATGTCTGCGTGGCCTCGGCAGGCAAACCTTTCAAACCTACAACCACATTGTAAGTTGCATCGGTTGTTCCCAAGTTCACCGTGAGATTGCTTGAGACGTAAGGCAGCCAGTTGGTCGTGCTGGCTTGGTTCACGAAGATGGCGTAATAGCTTGGCACCCCGCCTTCCAATCTGATTTGCACCGCCACATTCGTGTGGTTCACGAAGTCATTCGTGGAGATAAGCGTGAATCGGATTTTATTCGGGTCAGTGCCATTCTGGTATTCCTGTAAATTGCTGACACCGTCACCATCGTAATCATCGAGGCCATCGAAAGCCCAATAATGGTAAAGTGCATCATAACGATATTTTTGCCCTTGATCAAAACTGCCGAAGTATTTCCATTCCCACCAGTCGGGCAGGCCGTCGTGGTCGGAATCTTCATTCACGGGGTAGTGGTAGCCGAGGTCGGGGGCGTTGGTGTCCGGTGCGCCACCGTCTTGCGGCGCGTAGGTGGTCAGTGTCTGCAACTCGGCGAGCAGGCCAGAATCAATCGCCGTCGTGCCGACGTTGCGGTAGGGGCTGTTAGGCGCGAGGTAGTAGTGGGCAGCGGCGGCGGTCTGGAACATTCCGGCGTCCGCCTCCACGCTGGCCGTGTCAGTCACCGCCCCGCCAAGCGAGTTCAACGTGGATTCAATCCCGCTCAATCCGCCGACGATGCTATTGGCCACCGTCAGGCTTGAAGCATAGCTTGCCCCCCCGGGCAGATAACCAAGCACCACCTCCGGGAAGTTCACCGTCGCCCCGTCGGCCATCGTTACGTTTTGCAGCACCACCCCGTCGCCGATTTCAGCAATCTGCACCCCGCCACCACCGGCGAACAGGCAGTTTTCAAACGTCACCCCGCCGCCATAGCCGCCAAAGCCCAGTGTGCAGTTCTCAAAACGGCAGTTGTCAAAAACCGGCGCGACGAAACAGGGTTCCACCACCGCCACGTTGGCATAGTTGAAACGAAGATTGCGGAAAACCCCTGACTGCATCCACCAGTTTTCATTGCGCGTGTCCAGGTAAGTGATGCCCAAGGTGGACGGACTGTGAGAACTGCCTAGAATCATTTGTCCCGCAGAATCATCGTCGCTGGAGGTTAAGATGACGGGCGCGTCCGCATTGGCCGGACAAATAATTTGTCCGCAGGACAACACCCCGACACCTTCACCAACTGCGGGGTCATAGTAAAATGTGCTGCCGTCCAGAGCGCTGGAAAACTTGATGACCGCACCACCCTCAAACGTAGTCGTGCCGCCAAGGTTCACGCCGCCACTGATGTAGTAGGTGGTGTCGGCGGCAAAGGTAAAATCGTTCGTGTCCGTGACCACCGTGTTGTAATCCAGCACCACGCCCGGTTCGGATTTGAAGTCATTCATGGCAAGCCGAATCTGGTTCGTGTCCGCCACCAAGCCGTGCGCGGGCGGGAACGATTTCAGCCGTGAGCCAACGGCGAGCAGCGTCGTTTGAGCGGGGTCTTGGTTCTGGCGTCTGGGGTCTGGGGCATTGGCTTTTGCCGTCAACGGTAGCGCGTCCAACTCTTCCGCCAAATCCATCACCGGCACCGTTTCAATCAAGAACGTCCGGCCTTCGGATTTCAACCAGATTTTGTAAACCGGAATTTGGGTTCTGGCATTTGGCGTCTGGGCGACTCCATTCGTGCCTTTGAACCCGAACGCCTTGCCGCGCGTCATCGTCAGCTTGCCAAATTTCAACGTGGCGTCCTGCAACCCAAACCAGTCGTCGCTCGCGCCGGGAACTTGCTCCGGGTCGGCGGTGTTGAAAAATTCCGTCACCATCTGCAACGTCGCGTAGGAATTGTCCAACCCGTATTCATCCGGCGTGGGCGGTTGCTGGCGGAAAACCAAATCACATTCAAATCCGCCACGACGGTAAGTGCAGACCAAGTCCGCCTTGAATCCCGTGAACGCATCCCGATACGTCACCGTGTTGGAACTCGTCAGGTAGCCTTGGGCGGATTTCAGCGTAGCGATGAAGACCGAGTTGCTCCCGTCATCGTAGCTGATGCCCAGCGGGCGGCTCTTCAAGTGTCGTCCATCCGGCGTGACCACCTCAATGACGCCGTTGTAAATGTTCGCCGGAAAAGCCACGGTGTGGCGACCGTGATTGGCAATCGCCCCGCCACTCGCCAGCAGTGTGATCTGTTCGCTGGACTCCACAAGCTGGCCGCTGGCGTTGGTGTAGTTCAACCCCGTGGCCAGTTCCGTGTAGCGGTGGATGCGGTTGGTTCCGTTCTCCACGGTGGTCTTCTGGAGAACTTTCCAGTCCGGCCCGCGCTCGGCCACGGTGTAATTCCCCTGCGCCCAAAGGCGGAAGGATGAGTGAAGAATGATGCAGGCCAGAACAAGCGCCAAACCCCGGAGGATAGATTTTATTTTCATAGTTCTTGTTGTTTTACCAAATTGACAATTTGAACCAGCGTCACGCTTGGTTCACCGTTTTGCCCGATCAGCCACTCGGGCGAGACGCCCGTTGACTGGACAGGCGAGACGCCTGTCCCACTACCGGAGGGCATCTGCCCGGCCTCGGAACCTTGCTTCACTTCATCACGCGGTCGGGCGGGAGATTGAATTCCGCGCGGATGCCCGCATTGGCGACAGCGGTGTGCGGCCATTCGGCATCGGCGGCGAACTGGATTTCCCGGCGCTGCGCCATGATGTCGGCCACGGCGGTTTCCAGATTTTTTCGGGCGGTGGTGGCGTCGCTCTGCGCGCCGGACTGGCTGCCTTGCACGTTTTGATAATCAGCCAAAGCCGTGGCGAGCGCCGTCACTTTGGCGGCGTCAATGCCGGGCAACGTGTCGGTCTTGAGCTTTTCCAAAATGGTGGCGGCGGTCTGTTCGAGCAGGCTGCGGCTGTTGTAAAATTGCTGGCCCACGGCGTAATCTTTCAACCGCACGGGGGTGGTGGCATCGTATTTCTGGCGGGCGCGTTTTTGCACTTCCTGAATCTTGTTGATCAAATCATCCATGCGGTCGCTTTCCTCGGTGGTCGCGCCTTGTTTGCCGGTGGTGCCTTGGGTGGCCTGTGCGGCCAGAGTGCGGGCGGCGGCGATGGCGTTGGTCAGCGCGGTGATTTTGGCGGCGGGAATTCCACCAGCGGCCAGCTTGGTGGTGCGCGCCGCCGGTTTGGCGGCGGCCAGAATCGCCTCGGCCAACGTTAATTCGTCGAGCAGGGATTGATTGATGATTCCACGCTTGGGGGCAGGTTTCGGAGCCGGGCCGGGCGTGGGTGTCGGGGTGGGTGTCGGTGTGGGATCAGCCATAGGTTTTTAGTTGGGGGTTAAAGTTTGGGGAAATCGACGGTTGAAAAGCGGTTTAGGTGTAAGCTGTTGTAAATCTGACGCCACGGCAGAAAATTAACGGTGAACTGGTGGTTTTTAGCGGTTCCCGGCAGGAAATTAGATGAACCCGGCAGAGATTTAATGCCCGCCTGTTGAAGGATGGACTTGGCCAGAAGCCGGACGGGATTGACCGGCTGGTTTTCTTCATCGCCCGGCACACGGACAAGGTTTCCGAGACGGCGGATGGAGCGAGCCGGATGGTTTGCAGAGTTGCCCGGCAGCCAGACTTTATCGGCCAGCAGACCTGCACGAAAAACCAGCTTGACTTGGCGATGCCAAGACAAAATGTCGGGACACGAGAGAACCAACACGAGAGAACCAACACGAGATTAGCGCAAACAATTTTTCCGAGGATTTGAATCGGTTGCATTTGGGATGGGACGTTTGTAACTCAAATGCGACAAGACCGTCAACAGGTTTTTGAAAATACTTTTTTGAAGTTTGGACACGGAAACAAAAAAGCCCGCTCTGGCGAGCGGGCTTGATGATTTCAAAATGTTTTACTTCTTCGCTTCCGGCTTGGCTTCCACAGCGGGAGCGGCTTCGACGGCGGGCGCGTAGTCCACCCATTCAAGAATGGCTTCTTGCGCGGCGTCGCCGTTGCGCTGGCCGAGCTTGATGATGCGGGTGTAGCCGCCCTTGCGATCTTTGTAGACCGGCGCGATTTCCTTGAAGAGGATCTTCGCGGCAGTTTCCTGATGCAAGCGGGCAACCGCCAGACGGCGATGGGCAATGGTGCCCTTCTTGCCGAGCGTGACCATCTTTTCGGCGACGGAACGGGCGGCCTTGGCCTTGGCCAAAGTCGTCGTCACGCGCTTGTGTTCGATCAAGCTGCAAACGAGGTTCGCGAGCATCGCGTTGCGATGTTCGGATGTGCGGCCCAGCTTGGCCGTGCGCTTCAAATGTCTCATGGGATTTCCTTAAGCTTGCGGTTCTTCTTTGGCAACCGGCGTTTCGATCAAGCCCGGCTCGAAATTCATACCGAGCGAGAGGTTGAGGGAAACGAGTTTGTCTTTGATTTCGTTCAGCGACTTCTTGCCGAAGTTGCGATACTTGAGCATCTCCTGCTCGGACTTCATCGCGAGCTGGCCGACGGTGGTGATGTTGGCGTTGTTGAGGCAGTTCGCCGCGCGGACGCTCAACTCGATCTCGTTGACGCTCATGTTGAGGAGCTTCTTCATCTTGACCTTCTCGTCGTCCTGCTTGTCAGCGGCTTCTTCAAACTCAACGGCGTTCTTGTCGTAACCGACAAACACGTCGAGGTGATGCGCCAAAATCGCGGAAGCTTGAGTCAAGGCGTCGTCGGGCGTGATGCGTCCGTCGGTCCAGATTTCCATGACGAGCTTGTCATAGTCCGTGCGGTTACCGACGCGCGCGGCTTCGACGGCGTAGCGGACGCGGGTGACCGGGGAGAAAATGGAGTCAATCGCCACGATGCCGATGGCCTGGCCGGGCTTCTTGTTTTCGTCGCTGGGGCAGAAACCGCGACCGACTTTGACGGTCAGTTCCATTTCCAGTTTTTTCTTCTTGTCCAACGTGCAGATATGCTGCGTCGGGTTGACCAGCTCGATGTTCTGGTTGGTCTGGATGTCGGCGGCGGTGACGACGCCTTCTTTGTTCACGGAGAGCAGCAGCACCTGTTCGTCACGCGTGTGCGCTTTGAACTTCACTTTTTTGAGATTCAAAACGATGTCGGTGACGTCTTCAACGACGCCGTCAACGGTCGCAAATTCGTGCATCGCGCCGTCAATCTTGACGGAGGTGATGGCCGCGCCTTCGAGGGAGGAAAGCAGCACGCGGCGAAGCGAGTTGCCAACGGTGTGGCCGTAGCCCGTTTCAAACGGATCGGCGACAAACTTGGCGTAGGTTTCGTTGGCAGTGGAGTCTTCCTTCTGCAAACGTTTGGGCATTTCAAAACGACCGAGGCGAACTGGCATAGCTATTTTTCTTTCTTAACAATTTTAATCTGACTTCGCCGGCTAATTTTATTCCCGGCCGACGAAGCCCGTGTAATTGTTTTTTGGTTACTGGTTAGCGGGAATAAAATTCGACGACGGCTTGCTCGTTGGCGATGGGCTGAATCTCGGCTTTCGTCGGGATGCGCATCACAACCCCTTTGAGTTCTTCCTTGGTCAAAGACATCCAGTCCGGCACAGCGCGGCTGGTGGAAGTTTCAAGACCCTTGGTCGCGAGTTGCTTCGAGACGTTGTGGTTCTTGATGGCGATGACGTCATTGACCTTCAAAGCGTAGGACGGAATCGCGGCCTTGCGACCGTTGACCGTGACGTGGCCGTGGCACACCATCTGGCGGGCGGCGGCGCGAGTGTTGCCAAAACCAAGGTGGAACACGACGTTGTCCAAACGGGTCTCCAGAATCTGGAGCATCGTTTCGCCCGTCACCCCGCGACGGTTCTTGGCTTTTTCATAAACGCCACGAAATTGTTTCTCCATCAAGCCGTAGTAATAACGGAGCTTCTGCTTCTCAATGAGGCCGGCACCATATTCGGTGGTTTTGCGGCGGGACTTGGGACCATGAACGCCGGGACCGTAGTTGCGGCGTTCGAGATACTTCGTCGGACCAAAAATCGGGATGCCGAAACGACGGCTGATGCGGACGCG
>JAYVQV010000261.1:0-2052 GCA_043776855.1 Limisphaerales bacterium
GCGTAGAGAAAGTTGATCTCCTTGCCTTCGCCCCGACCGCGATGAAACGCCTCTTTGTCGTAGAAAACCGGAATCTGGTGCGGGTTGAACGAAAGATTCATCACCATCATCCGGTCGGCATCCTGGCCGTTGAGCAGGCTGTTCCAAGCATAGCTCGACTGGCTTTGCTCGTAGATGCCGTCACGATCCGCCGGGCATTTCAGCACTTTCACCGAGCCGAGATAATTGGATAGCACCAGATCGACGCTGGGCAGCGACAGTGAATTGGTCGGAATGGAATTGGTGCCATAAACCTTGTCGCGCATGAAGGGAAGGCGGTTCTGGCTGTCCTCGGTGTAGAGGCGCAAGGCGACGCCAAGCTGGTGAAGATTGCTCAAACATCCTGTGACTCGGCTGGATTCCTTCGCCTTGCCAATGACGGGAATGAGAATGCCGGCAATCATGGCGATGATGGCGATGACCACGAGCAACTCGATCAGCGTGAACGCCGCGCGGCCCCGCTGCCGGAGTGATTGAAATGGAACCTCGGAAATCATTATCGCCCTCGAAACAGCCGTCCGTTTTCCATGGCACGCTGCAATTCCTCGAGCAACGGCGCGAGTTCCGCCTTGGCCTGCGCGGAACTCTGGGTGTAAAACGATTTCAACCCAATGGCCGTGACTTTCTTCTGCAATTCCTCGCTCAACTGTGGCGGCGGCGTCTGGCCCTCGGCCTGCCATTGTTCGCGAATCGTTGGATCATCGTTGACCTCTTTCTTGAGCCGCCTGAGCGCGTCATCCACGGCCATCTTGCGCTTGTCGGCGGGTAATTCCTCGAAGGCCGTCAGCATCTGCTTGAAACCGCTCGGCATCGTGGCGTCCAAAAAGTCCGCCTTCTCCTGATCCGTCATTTCCTTGAACCATCGGCCCCACTCACGATCCAGTCGCGCGTTCCGCCGTTCCTCCGGCGGCAGGGCGTTCAATTGATCGGCCAGCTTGCGCAGCGCTTTTGCGCGGGCCTCGCCGGACAACTGATGCAAGTCCACCTTGTGCAGATAAACGCGCACCTTCTCCGCCGTCATCTTGGAATGCTTGGCGATGGTGTAGCCGCCCCAGGCCAGCAGCCAGACGGCCACGCCGGTGGCAATGGCGTAAGCAACGGGACGCTGGCGCTGGTTTAACATGGGCGAAATCTAGCGCATTCAATTGTTTTGGCCATTGAAAATGATGAGTGATTCCGGCAATTGGTTGCAAAACGCCTCGGTGTGCGTGGTTCAAATTGCGACTTCGGAAAACTGACGCTGAGTGAACCGCCGGGTGTGAGTGTAGCCGACACTGCGGGCAAGTGCCACGGCTTCGGTGAAATTCATGCCGACTTCGCCGGGCGCATGCGCGTCAGCGCCGAACGTGATCGGCACGCCGGTTTGCCGGGCGAGCTGAAGCAATGGGCGGCTGGGATAAATCTCGCGGCACTCTTTTCGCAGACCGGCGGTGTTGAGTTCGATGGCCACGTTGTTCTTTCGCGCCGCCGTCAGGAAGTGTTGAAACAACGGCGCGCAATCCTGTTTGGGAAAGAAGCCAAATTTCTTGGGCAGATCCGCGTGGCCGATGATTTCAAAGAGTCCGCTTTCCGCCGCCTTCGTCAACCGGTCGAAATAGACCGTCCAAACCTCGAAGGCTTCGCGGTGTTTCCATTCCGAAAGTTTCTCCGGATTATCCACCGCCCACGAATCGGAAACGTAATGCACCGAGCCGATGAAATAATCCCACGGATGCCGCGCGGTCAGTTCGCGAATCCACGCCTCGTGACCGGGCAGATAATCCACTTCGAGCGCGAGTTTGATTGTGAGTTGCGGAAACTCTCTCTGCGCGCGGCGGACTTTCTCGACGTATTCATCCAGTTGGTCGGAGCGCATCCGCCAATTGTCAAAATCGTCCTGCCGCATCGGCGAATGGTCGGTGAAGCCGATCTCCGTCAGGCCAACTTCCAAGGCGCATGCGGCATACTCGGCCGGCTCGCCGGTCGCGTGGCGGCAAAGCGGCGTGTGCATGTGATAGTCAGCGGGCCAAGACA
>JAYVQV010000262.1:0-2050 GCA_043776855.1 Limisphaerales bacterium
CAATCATCCTCATTCTCATCCTCATCGTCATCCTCAAATTTGATTTATGAGGATGACGATGAGGACGAGGATGATTGGAATCACCCCACCAAATCCCGCCACGGCGTAAAGTTTAGCAGCTCAATTTCATTCATGTGCGGATGCAGCGCCAGTTGCGTGACGCTGGCGTATTCCACATCCAACTGGTTCGTCACCGGCAGTTTTAGTTTCAGCAGGATGGCAATCATCATGCGGATGACCCCGCCGTGGCAGAACACCGCCACGTTTTCGCCCGGATGCTTCGCGATGATTTCGCGCAGGCAAGGCTCGATACGCTGGCGAAAAACTTTTCCGCTCTCGCCGTTGGGGATGCCGTGCTTCTCAATCTGTTCCAGCCATTGAAACGAGCGGAAACCAAACTGCTCCTCCACTTCCTTCCAGCCCAGCCCCGTCCAGTCGCCGAAATTGATCTCGTAAAGATTCGGCACAATCGTCTGCTTCATGCGGCGCTGCTTCAACGTCGGCGCGAGCGTCTGCTGCACCCGCTTCATCGGGCTGGCGTAGATGACATCAATCGTCTTGCCGCGCAGATACTCCGCGAGAACTTTCGCCTGCCGCTTGCCGTTTGGCGAAAGGTTCATGTCAATCGTCCCGCCGAACTTGTTGTGATATGCCGCCTCCACCTCGCCGTGGCGGATGAGCAACAGCCGGGTGGCGGTCGGGGGCGGTGTCTTTTTTTTGCGCCGGTTAATCAAAGGAATAGCCATGTGAAATTAGTGGCACAGGCTTCTAGCCTGTGTGTTTCGGTTAAAGATTGGAATGTTTCTAAAGCAGCTTGCTGGCCGGAGCGCGGAGCATTGCTCCGCGCGAATCCCCCGCGAACCGAGCGGAGCAATGCTCCGCGCTCCGTCGTCGAATTGTTTTGCAGCGGCATTAAGTTTTTTGAAATCGTCAGTTTGCAATGCGAACTCACAGGCAAGATGCCTGTGCCACTATCAACCTTGGGCGATGGCGGCCTGTTGTGCCGCGAGCAACTCACGGATGCCGACCTTGCCGGCAGCGAGCAAATCCGCCAGTTGCGCGTCAGTGAACGTCGCCTCCTCGCCGCTGCCTTGCAGTTCGATGAATTCCCCGGCGGCATTCATCACCAGATTCATGTCCACCGTCGCAGCCACGTCCTCCGTGTAGCACAAGTCCAGCAACGCACGGCCATCCACGATGCCCACGCTCGCCGCCGCCACGCCGGAGAGGATCGGGCTTTCAGAAAGTTTTTTCTCCGCGATCAGTTTCTTCACCGCCAGCGAGAGCGCCACAAAAGTTCCCGTGATCGCCGCCGTGCGCGTGCCGCCGTCCGCCTGCAACACATCGCAATCAATGCACAACGTCCGCGCGCCGACTTTTTCCAGGTCCACCGCCGCGCGGATGCTGCGGCCGATGAGCCGCTGGATCTCCGACGAACGCCCGTCCAGCTTGCCCTTGCTGATGTCGCGCGGTTTGCGATCCAGCGTGGAGTAGGGGAGCATCGAGTATTCCGCCGTGAGCCAGCCGCCGGGGACTTTTTGTTCCTTCATCCAGCGCGGGACAGATTCTTCCACCGTCACGGCGCAGATGACGCGCGTCTTGCCCCACTCGATGAGCGTGGAACCGGCGGCGTAAGGCGCGATGTGGTTTTGGAAACGCAGCGGTCGCAATTCGTTGGCGGAACGACCGTCCGCGCGGATGAAATCAAACATAAATGTCCGCCATGTTAAACGTCAACCGCGCAGCCGGGCAACGAGGAAAACCGAGAGAAAAATTTGGAACACCTCTTAGCGTTTCGGAATGATGCGACGAACGCTAAGCATTACACTTGCATACGCGTTTGGCGGCTCGCTGGTCAACTTACCTGCAACTTGCATATTAAAAGCAAGCATTACGGTGCAGTCCGCTGTCGTATGGTCGAGGCACTCCTTGATGAAATATGTAGCGTAGATGAGGTCGCGCAAATCTTTTTCTGTAAATTCAGTGAGCATCTAAATTGAGGGTTGGGTTTTGGTTTCCAGGTTGAGGTAAATTTTTCCGGCTTCCCATT
>JAYVQV010000263.1:0-2049 GCA_043776855.1 Limisphaerales bacterium
GTCTCCGGGAAAACATTCGTGCCGATGTCGCGGCCTTCCATCACGAGGTTGCCGAACTGGATGCACTCGCGCTGCTTTTTCTTCATCCAATCGCGCACCTTGGGAATCGCGGCGATGAGCGACGTGGCCGCGCTGACTTCCGCCGTGCGGATTTCTTTGTCAGGATAATAGCCATCCACCAGCAGGTGCGCCGCGTGGAGATGGTTCTTGGTGTCCACACATTCCAGCGAGGTCTTCCAGCGGCGGCAGGCGTTAGCCACGGCCTTCACGTCATGCACGTCCACATGCTTGGCGAGGCAATGCCACGCCAGCGTGCGATACATCGCGCCCGTGTCCACATAGACGTAGCCGAGCGCCTTCGCCACCAGCTTGGAGTTGGTGCTCTTGCCGCTGGCGCTCGTGCCGTCAATCGCAATGACAATCGGATGTTTTTTCAAAGTAATTTTATTCTGCCTCACGCCAAGGGCGCAAAGTCCGCAAAGGAATTACAAAAAACCTTTGCGCCCTTTGCGTCCCTTGCGTGAGGAATTCAATCAGCAAACAAATCCTCACTGCTCAATTTCCGCGTGCGCTGGCCGTTTTGGATTTCCCAAATCTCCGCGCCCAGTCCGTGCGGCGGCGCGGCGGCGAGCTTCTGGAAAAAATTGGGGAACGTCTTCTTCACGCAGGCGGGATTGATAATTTTTATTCCCGGAACTTTCAATCCCAAAACCGCAAAACACATCGCCATGCGATGATCGTTGTAAGTCTCAATCTCCGCGCCGTTCAGTTGCGATGGATAAACTGTCAGCGTATCGCCTTCCTCGACGACGCGCGCACCGCACTTGGTCAACTCTGTTCGTAACGCGACGACGCGTTCACACTCTTGCACCCGGAGGCGACCGAGGTCGGTAAATTTTGTAAGCTGTGAACCAAAAGGGGAAACCACAACCGCCGTCATAATACTGTCAGCTAAATGAATTTTCCGCGAAACAGTCGTATTAAAAAGCCATGCCGGGTAAAAAGCATCGCCTTGCCAACCAGAGCTGGGCCAATCAGCCACAACAACATTAAACATTTTCCGGCAATCCCGAATGAACGTAGAAATATTTTCTTTCGGCAAAGGCGTGAGCTTTGAAAACCGTGGCTTCCAGCCGTGAATCAATTCAAGAGTGCTGACCGCCCAAAAATAACTCCCGCTGCTCGCGTCCGGCTCAATTTGAAACACGCCGCCTTTTTTCGGAAACACTTCCATCAATTTGGAAGTCATCGCCACATACGGCGATTCATCCGCGTTCTCGCCAACGACTTCAATCTCCCATCCGCCAACTTTCGCCGAGAGAAACAGGGCCGACGCGAACTGCGAGCTTTCTTCGATGCTCACCTTGCAGCGTTGGTAGGGCGCGTCACTCCGTGCGCGCCGCTCGTTTGCAACCAACGCCTCAGCGGGCAGAGGACTGCCCGCCCTACCGCCAAAAATTCTAGCCGGCAACTTATCATTCCCATTTTCCGCCTCCACGCGATAGCCCAGTTCGCGCAACGCCGCGAAGAGCGCGGCTTGCGGACGTTCGTGCATCCGCGCCACGCCGTGCAAACGATAAACACCATGACCGAGACAGACGAACGCCGCGAGAAACCGCGCCGCCGTTCCCGCGTTACCGACAAACAGTTCCAGCGGTTTTTCCACCGTGCCGCCGTTCGGAATTTTTCCGCCAAGACCTTTCACCGTGATGGTGCGGTTGCACAATTCATCCGGGTCATTCTCCTTGCGGATTTCAAATCCGAGCTTGTGCAGGCAGTCGAACATCGCCTCCGTATCCTCGCTCCACAGCGCGCCCTTGAGCGTCACCTCGCCATCCGCGAGCGCGGCGAGAATCAGCGCACGGTTCGTGATGCTCTTGGAACCGGGCACGGTGATCTCCGCGCGCACCGGCGCAGCCAGCGGGACGATTTCGATGAGGTCGGGTAAAGCCATTTTAACCACGGATGGACACGGATGGACACGGATGGGAAATAAACTTGGTAGGGCGCGTCGCTCCGCGCGCGCCGTCGTGAACCAGAACGCTTTCT
>JAYVQV010000264.1:0-2039 GCA_043776855.1 Limisphaerales bacterium
CGAGCCGCTGATGTTCATCCAGGGGATGAAGATCGCCGCCGCCAGCCCCATCGTGCCGAGTTTGCCGATCGAACCCGCGAGGCCGGAAGCCATCCCGCCGTTTTGCAAACCCACTTCAAACGCCACCGAGCGCGCGGAGTTTTTGTCCAAGCCCGACGCGCGGCTC
Source organism: Limisphaerales bacterium (assembly GCA_043776855.1). Lineage (GTDB taxonomy): Bacteria > Verrucomicrobiota > Verrucomicrobiia > Limisphaerales > UBA11358 > UBA11358. Next base: position 167 of record JAYVQV010000264.1, read on the forward strand.
AACCAGTAGCCGAAGAAGTAACCCGCCGCGTTGTGCAGGATGGCGGCGAGAAACAAAAGTCCGCCGACCTTGAGCAGGTTGTCGCGACCCGCCGCCGTCGTGACCGTCGTGAAGTAAACAATGCCCGCCATCGAGGCGACCGGCATCCAACTGTCGAGCTTCGGCAACCAGCGCGTCAGCCCATGATAAACCACGCCCGCCACCACTGCGCCCAGCAGGAAACCCAGCACTCCAATCCACGGCAGTGCCGCTGCGGAGGCACGGCCGGTGATCCAATCCCAGCCGCCGCACGCAAGAAATCCCAGCCACATCGCACTGACAACGGCCAGACCCAGCACCACGTTGCGCCCGCGCGCCGGCGCGTGTTTCAAGTAATCGTGCAGCAACGCCGCGCCAATCGGGACGATGACAATCTTGATGATCTCCAGCATCATTTTGACAAAGCTGATTTCAACCAGCGTTCCCGCAAGCAGCTTCATCCACAACGGCGTCATGAGCGGCGCAATCATCGTCGTGATGGCCGTCACCGTGACCGAGAGCGCGAGGTTTGATTTCGCAATGTATGCCATGACGTTCGACGCCAGCCCGCTGGAACAAGAGCCGATGAGGATGATACCCGCCGCAATCTCCGGCTCGAAATGGAAAATCTTCGTCAGCCCGAATCCCACCAGCGGCATCACGGAGAAATGGCACACGATGCCGACCACCACCCCGCGCGGCGTCTTCACCACGCCCGCGAAATCTTTCAGGCTCATCTGGGTGCCCATGCCAAACATCACCATCTGCACGACGACGAGGATGAGCCATTTGTTGCGCAGGTCGAAGTCGCCGACGTGCAGAAACGTGGCTGGATAAATTATCGCCGCCGTCACCGCCGCGATGATCCACGCGGTGAACTGGTAGCCGCGAAAGTTTTTGGAGAAGCGAAGCGAGATTGCAAACCCGACGGTCAAGATGACCAAGGCTGGTTGCCAAACAGCGGGATTATTCATCATCCATGCGGGCGCGATCATCGCCAGAATCAAAATAATTATTCCCAACTCAACTTTTGCCAGCGGATACATTTTGAATTCGTGATAATTCGTGCAATTCGCGTCTCACAAAACCGTCGCCAGATAATCCACCGCCAGCCCCGGACTTGCCAGAATCGGCACGCGCTTGTCTTCCGCCGCCAGCGTTTCCACCACCCGCGCCATCGAAGCTTGCGCCAGGACAATCACGTCCACCTGCTTCGACAATTCCTTCAACGTCGCCGCGACCTTCGCATCATGTGTGGCCGCATCGCCGCTCATCAACGCCTCGAACGCGCCTTCGCATAACTTCGACGTAATTTCGATTTGCCTCCCGGCTTTCTGCGCGCGCCGTGAAATCAAATCCGCCGTCGGCTCCAGCGTCGTCCGCAACGTGGCGATGACGCCGATGCGTTTTCCGGTCTGCACCGCTAAGTCGGCCATCGGTTGATCCACGCGCAACACCGGCACGCCCGCTTTGGCCGCCGCCGCTTCAATCGCGCGCCCAATGGACGAGCACGTCACCAGGATGTAATCCGCCCCCGCCGCTTCCGCCGACGCGACGTGTTCCGCCACGCGTTGCGCCGTGATTGGCGTCAACTCGCCGCGCCGGATGACGTCCTTGATGAGGCTGTCGTCCGCGATGTTGAAGACCTCCACGCCCGGCAACTTTGCTTTGCAAAGCGCCGCAAACACCGGCACCAGAGTCGCCGAGGTGTGAATCAATCCGAGAGATTTTCGTTTCATAAATTTTTACAGAAGCAAACGGAGGCAACGAAGCCAGGAAGAAAACGCCGTTTCCTTTGTTTCCTTCGGTTCAAGTTCCGCCGCGTTTCACAGTTTCAAAATAATTTTCCGCCCCC
>JAYVQV010000265.1:0-7825 GCA_043776855.1 Limisphaerales bacterium
CAAACGCGAGGAACAGGCCCAAAGCTGAAGCCATACCAGCCTTTGCCGACGCGGTAAGCCCATTTCTGGAACAGCATGATATCGGCTTCATACCAGTCACGCAGGTTGGGCCGGGTCTGCTTTTTCAAACTTTTTTGCGCGCGCGCCAGCCGGGCTTGGTATTTTTCCGTCAACTCGTCAACGATGCTGGGATTTTCCGTTTTCATAGATTGGTCATGCGACCGCAAAGCCAATGGAGCGGCGTTTTGCTTCATGTTTTTCGTTGTTAGCAAAAATTTCCGCTAACGAATAGTCATCAGCCTCCGGCAATTTTCGCCCAAGGCTTTCCGCCAGCCGGAGCGCATCGGCATAACCCAGCCGCCCAAAAACCCGATGGCAGATGAGCCGTCCCGGTCGTAGCAGAGCGGGATCAATGTCGCTCGCCGCGCAGTTGATGGTGCAGATGATTTGCAGGCGCAGAAAATCCGCGAGCAGGCCATCAGTCAGGTTAAGGATGGAGTTGACCTGTTCTCGATTGTCCGTGCCTCGTGTCATCAGCGCCGCATCGGAATCCTCCAGCACCACGACAAATTGCTGTTCGGAGTATTGGCGGCGTTGCTCCACCCAGAAGCCGATGAATTCTGCCCGCGAAAGAACGCCCAGCCCGGCAGTGGGAATAAAATAAAACCGATGCGTTTCCTTGAGTGCTGCCATCAGATGCCGCAGGTAAAAAGTTTTACCGGTTCCCGGCACGCCCTCAAAGATGCACAAGCCGCGATCCTTGGTGAGAAGCTTTTTGACCAAGCTTTCGTGCCAGACCTCGCCACCATCTCCGTAGTGCAAATTCAGCGTGTCCGCCGTGAGCAAGGTGTTCGGCGGCAAGGTGACTTTGTGGCATTTGATTTCAGTCGGTTCCGTTCTAATGAGATTGTATTCCCCGCTAGTGGCGTTTTTTACTGCAGCTTTGAGGTAAGTCTCGGCAAATTTCTTTACCAAGCTGCTGGCTTCGGCTGGAGAGGTTGCAAATCCAATGACCCGATTGATGTCTGCATAAACAAAAGATTGCGGGCCAAATTGGAACGTGAGGTCGTCCCACTCCTCCAAGTTTTTATTGGAATTTAATTTTCGGATGGATCGAAATATCGCGTCGGCATGATCTTTCATCATCAAATCCAAATTCCAAGAGCCGTTCAAGCGACAGGTATGCAATCGCCCGGCGCCAAAGGTGGACATGACCGGAATATGTGGCTTGCCGTAAGCCTCCACAAAGGCGTTGCCCTCGGCCAAATCACAAATGATAGTTGGCTTGTCAGCGTTGTGTTCAGTGAGTCGGTCTTTCATTTGAGTCGGATGATTTGACGGATTTTGTTTGCACCCCATTGCTCGAATTTTTTCCGGGCTTCGGCATCCATCGTGGAGGCAAAGGAATGTTCGGTTGTGATTTTATCGGCGGCTGCCGTGGCGAAATGAACCGCGTAACTGGCCGCAGCCCCAGCGTGGCGATAGTTGGCAGCATGATAAATGGCCGAGGCCGCCGCGTAGGCGGCGTGGGTTTCGTAAATTTCATACGCGGTCGCCATCATGGATCGCTCGTTGGCGACGGTCGGGTTTTTGATGAACGATTCAATCGCCCGCACGCAGCGTCGGGGATTTTTGTCGAACGGGTTTGCCTTTTCAAAAACCGGCAGAACTTTTTTGGCGTAGGCCAGGGCGACTTTCCGCGCCTTCAGTTCGTCCAGGTTTTGGGTTTTCTGGAGCAGCCACAACAACCACTCACCATTCGGACAGGTGTTCCAAAAGCGACGCAGATCGCCATCACAAGCTTGGGCGAAGGCCAGCATATCCGGGCGTGGCTTCAGCGCCTTGAATTCCGCGAGGGTCAGTTTGAAAATACTTGTCATGTTCGATGGCGCTGAACATGACGGGCTTTCGATTTGATTTCAAAGGAACAGAATGTCCCCAAACTTTGTCTCACGCTTAAGCGGCGCAGGCGCTGGGAAAAAAAGAAATCGTCCGCGCCGCCAGCGAGGCGCTCGCGCAAGTGCCGCCGGAAAAATTTCAGCGGGCGCGGTGAGAGCCGGTTTGAAAATGTAGCGGCAGGCATCCCTGCCTGCCGTAGAGGGCGGCTTCCAGCCGCCCGGAAAAAAGCCGCGTCGAGCCGGGGGCGCTTGAAATTAAGGCGATTTTTTGCAATGAGTTGCTTTGTCCCGCCGGGCTGGAAGCCCGGCTCTACGTCAGCCAAGATGGCCGACGCTACATTTTCAGCCCGGCGTTGGTGAACGGGTTGCCCGACTGCGGAGTTTGGTTTTATTTCCCCTCCGCCTTGCGGTGATACACGAGAAAGGTCTGGTCGTATTGCAGGTAGGGCCGGCCAGGCAGCCAGGACACGGCGTTGATTTTTTCCGTGGCGTCAAACACGCGGACGAGTTCGTAACATTCGGCCAGACCGACCACGTCAATGTAGCGGCCGCTCTGGCTTTCATTCGGGCGCAGCACAATCCAATCCGGTTTGAGTTCGCGGTAGGCCTGGTTTTCGCGGGCGGCCCCGAGGCGTTTCCGCGCTGCCACCATTTCCTGCGAGGCGAGGCCGGGGTAATCCAGCATCTTCAGTCGCGAGTAATAACCGATGTAGCCGAGCGGTTCCAGCATCACGGAATCATGCGGCGTCCGCGCGTGTTCGCGGAGCCAGAGGCCGATGGGCTGGCGCAAACCGTCCTCGATGATGGCTTGCTGCTGCCGCAACTGCCACGCGGCGCTCGCCGTGAGCGTGAGCTGGCCGAGCACGAGCGCCACGGCGGCGATGTTCGCGAGCAGGACGAGGCTGGAAAAAAACGCCGGACGCGCGGCGCGTTGCCGCCATTTTTGCGCGCGGCAAAGGGCTTCATCAAAAAGATTTCCCAGCGTCAGGTAGCCGAAGACCGAGACGGTGGGCAGATACCATGGCGGAAAATAATTCAGCACGCCGGTCAGGTAAAAATTTCCAAGAAAGAAACCGAGCGAGAAAAAGCGGGTTGGCCGGCGCAGCCACGGAACCACCCACGCGAAGCACGCCACCGAACCGAGCAGGCTGACGAACGCCGTCAACTCGCCCGGCCAGCCGCCGTGATCCGCGTAGGGCGGCAGGAAAACAATCTGCTTGCTGGATTCCCCCGGTGAGAGCAGCAGGCCGGGGAATTTCACGAAGTCCATCGCCAGCGCCGCCGCCGAAAACGGCGCGTGCGTGGCGCCCTTCGCCGCGATGGTGTGCGGCACGGGCGTGCCGTAATACGACCACGCCCAGACAAACCACGGCAGGTAAAGCACGGCGCAGCAGAGCCCGGCGAGAATTATTTTTTTGCCCCATTGCCAGCGGCGCGCCGCCGGATTTTTTTCCGGCAGGAACAGCATCATGCCAAGGCCGAGGATGGCGACATACACGCAACTATCCGGCCGGCTCCACATCAGCCCCGCCCAGCCGAGGCCGATGCGGAAAATCTGGCGCGGGCCGGGAATGAGCAGCCCATGGATCGCGAGCGCGAGAAAAAAAACCAGCAGCCCGGTCTCCATGCCGTTGATGCTGAAGTCCACAATTTTTGCATCCAGACCGATGAGGGCGACGGTAAGCCAGCAGGAAATTTTTTGCAGTTCCAACGCTTGAAAGGTGCGAAAGAAAATCACCATGCCCGCCGCGAGCGTGGCGGTGCTGATGACGCGGAACAGCCAGAGCGTGACGACATCCGCGTGGTTGCCGGTGAGCCAGCTCAACGCCGCCGGCAGGATGGTTCCGAGCGGCGAGGTGAAGGTGTGCAGCCGTTCGCCGGGCGTGAAGACGAGGCCGTTGCCGGTGGCGAGGTTCAGGCTGGCGCGGAAGGTGATCCAGTAATCTTCCCAGATGTGCTGCGTGAAGGTCGCGAACGCGAGGCTGAAGAGGAGAACGATTCCAAACACGATGGACTCGGGCCGGCGCAGTGCGTTTCTCATCGCGCGCAGAATACGGCGCGGTGAAAATGAGTCAAGGATGCGCGCGGGCGCGGAAGGGTGCAGCTTGACTTGGTTGCGGTCTGGCTCCCTCGCCCCGCGAGGCACGAGCGGGGAGAGGGTTGGGGAGAGGGGATTTTAATTTGGCAAACCATTGGCCTCCTCTCCCCGGCCCTCTCCTCCTCCGAGGAGGAGAGGGAGTGGCATCCACGGCGAAGCACAACCGGGTCAAGGATGCGCGCGGGCGCTGAACGGCTTTCTGCATCTGGTTTGATTCAGCTTCGCCGGTTTGTTAATCTGCCAACGTGATTTACGACGCATCACTCGACGAACTTCTGCAAAAAGTTTGGGATGGCAAACGCATTGACCATGCGGAAGCCAAACGCCTTTACGCCTTGCCGCTGGAAGAACTTGGCGCGCTCGCCGACCATCGCCGTCAACTCGCGAAGAAAAATTCTTATAACGGTCGCGGCAATGAATTCGTCACCTACAACGTGGATCGCAACGTGAATTACACGAACGTCTGCAACGTGTATTGCAAGTTCTGCGCGTTTTATCGCGTGGAGAAGGACGATGATTCCTACGTCATCACGCTGCCGGAGATTGATAAAAAAATTGAGGAGACCATCGCGTTCGGCGGCAACCAGATGCTCATGCAGGGCGGGCATCATCCCAAACTGACGAAGCAGTGGTATCTGGATTTGCTTTCACACGTCAAAAATAAATTTCCCGGTTTCAACATCCACGGTTTTAGCCCCAGCGAATTCATCCATTTCCGCGACGTGTTTAATGAACCGCTGGGAAAAATTATCGCGGATTTCACGGCGGCGGGACTCGGCTCCATTCCCGGCGGCGGCGGAGAAATTCTCGTGGATCGCGTTCGCCAGCGCATCGCACCACTGAAAGCGATGAGTGACGACTGGCTTTCTGTGATGGACATCGCGCACGCGCAGGGACTTTATTCCAGCGCGACGATGATGTTCGGCCATGTCGAGACGGTGGAGGAGCGCATTGAACACCTTGACCGGTTACGCGTGCAGCAGGACAAGTCGTTAAAGCGAAAAGCGGAAAGCGGAAATTCCAAGATGGGAAATTTCACCGCCTTCATCGCGTGGACTTTTCAGGCGGAACACACGAAGCTCCGCGCGCCGACTGTGGGCGCGGCCGAGTATTTGCGAATGCAGGCGCTTTCGCGAATCTATCTGGATAATTTTGAAAACGTCCAAAGCTCGTGGGTGACGCAGGGCTTGGAAATCGGCCAGATCGCCTTGAAATACGGCGCGAATGATTTGGGCAGCATCATGATCGAGGAGAATGTCGTCTCGCAGGCGGGCACAACCTTTTGCATGACCGTGCCAGATATGCACCGGCTCATCAAAGACCTCGGCTACGAACCGCACCAGCGCGACAACTGGTATCGGCTGGTGAATTGAAGATTTTGTATGCCGACCGTGATGCTCATCGGCCCGTATCGGTTTCACTTTTACAGCCGGGAAGGAAATGAGCCGCCGCATATTCACGTTACGCGCGATGAGTGCGAGGTAAAATTTTGGCTGCGCCCCATTTCGCCGTCGGCGAATCGTGGATTTGCCCAAGCCGAACTGAAGCGCATTGAAAATCTGGTAGAAGATAATTGCGAGAAACTGCTGGCAGCTTATATTCGAGCGCATGGTCGCTGAACCGAAAACTGAAACCGTCGCCGCGCGCTGCTGGGTGGAAACCCGGCGGGTGTGTTTGGAGCTGGCCGATGGCCGGTTCGTGAGTTTTCCCGCCGCTAAATTTCCCCTGCTCGCCAGCGCGCCGGATAACCTGCTGCAAAAAGTGAAGCTCCGCCTCAACGGACTGGCGTTGCGCTGGGAAGAACTGGACGAGGACATTTGGGTGGACGATGCCGTCTGCGGGCGCTTCCCCCGCCAACCGGCGATGGCCGCTTGAACGAACCGCATCAGCGCGACAACTGGTATCGGCTGGTAAATTAATTTTCCACAATTATCTTTGCATCATGGCCGACCAACCCGCATTGCGCCGCAACCGCGACCCGAAATCACGCTTCAACTGGCGCGTGAGCGATTTCCTGCGCGGCATCATGGTGCAATACCAGCAACTGCGCGCCAAAATCACCGGGCGGAATTACTACTGCGCCGCGCTCATCGGTGAATCGGAATACGGCATCACCGTCAATTCCGACCTGACCGTTTCCTGCAACTGCCAGGACTACGATGGCAGCGGGCATCTCGGCGATTTGCGGAAGCAGTCTTTCGAGGAAGTTTTTTACGGCCCCGTCTCGCAAAAATTTCAAGCGGAACTGGTGAAAGGAAAAATTCCGATTCCCACCTGCATGCGCTGCGGTGATTTCCGTCGCATGGAAAAAGGCCAGACCGCGCCGCCACCCACGCGCCTGCCGTATCGCGGGATGCTGCTGGAGAACACCGTCATCTGCAACGTGGACTGCATCGGTTGCGCGCGGGAGAACGCCTCGAACATCCGCGCGGGCAAACAGATGCCGCTCGCCGAATTGAGCCAGATGGCCGACCTCGCCGCGCGGCTCGGGATGCAGCAGATTTTTTATCTCAACCTCGGCGAGCCGTTTCTCTCGCCCAACGTCTGCAAAGAACTCCCGCTGCTCCGCGAAAAAAATCCGAAGTGCCGCATCATCGTTTCGACGAACGGCGTGCTGTTGAACACGGATGCGAAGCGCGAGGCGGCGTTGAACCTGAGCAACATTCTTTTTTCCGTCCACGGAACCAGCGAGGAGATGAGCAGCAAATACATGAAGGGCGGCGACTTTGACAAAGCCTACGATGCGATGCGCGACATGGTGGCCTACCGCAACGCGCGCGGCCTCACCGAGCCGGTGCTGGAATGGAAATATCTGCTCTTCAACTGGAATGACAACCCGCAGCAAATCGCCAAGGCGATTGAGATGGCGAAGGCCATCGGGGTGGACATGATTACCTTCTGGCCGACGAACAATCCGTTCTGGGGTTCGTCGTGGCGTTATCGGTTGGGGCTGTTGAACAATATCGGCATCGGCAACTGGAAAGGCCGCGAGGTTGATTTCCGCACGCAGCCGGCCGGGTTGGTTGCTAAGTGAAAGGAGAGAGGGAACCGCGCGCTGCATTTTTGGAATGTCGAGGGCGGGATTGGTCGGACGGTTTTTGCAAATCAGAAAACGCGCAAAGGTAGCTCCTTCTCCTCGGGGGGGAGAAGGCTGGGATGAGGGCGAGCGTTAAAACTAATTTAAGCCCTTCACCGATTCACTTGCTCAATTCTCCCGCTGGCTGAATTCGCGGATCATCGCCTTCCACCACGGCGCGAGTTCAAGCCGCCACCACATCCACGCGCGCCGCGTAGCCGAGTTGACGAAGAAAGGTTTCGCAGTCTTCCCAAGAAAGTCCAAACGCCCGCACATCCGCCACCCCAAGGCGCGCGATGACGGAACGTAATGCGCCCATTTCGCGTTCAGCAAATTCACCGTCCATGATGGCGTTCTCTGCCCAGTCCACGAGTTGCGCGAGCGAAATCTCGTGATGAAGATACGCGGCAATCTGTTCGGCAACGGTCTGTTTTGTAATCATCATGGTAGCAGTCTACGCTTTCTGGTGGCCTTTATCCACCGGGTATTTTTCATGGGTCTCAACGAGCTTGCCTTGGTCGTCGTAAATTTCCTGCCAGCAGCGGAGCGTCGTTTCATTCGTATCCACCTCCTTGAGATAACGCGCCCGCCAGCCAAGCCGACCCGGCACGTCAAACCGATAACGTCTGCCACCGTCAGCGAGGTCATCCCACTGGCCGAACTTTTTTTCGTTCTGTGAACGGCTGCTCATGGTTCCAAATTTTCAATTCTCCCGCTGGCTGAATTCGCGGATCATCGCCTTCCACCACGGCG
>JAYVQV010000266.1:0-7809 GCA_043776855.1 Limisphaerales bacterium
GTCGCCGCCGTGAAAGCCGCCACTGATTCCGGTGCCGCCGCCGCCGCGCAAGTCGGCTCGGTCGTCAGCGTCCAGGTGATTCCGCGTCCGCATGACGGATTGAGCGGATTGGGCAAGTGGCTCGAATAATTCAAAATTAAAAATGAAAAACTCAAAATGCCCGAAGCTCGCGCGACGCCGCATTTTTAATTTTTAATTTTGCATTTTTAATTGGATGAAAATCCTCGTCGCCAATATCGGTTCGACCTCGCTCAAGTGGCGGTTGTTTGATTTTGCAAACAACGCCGAGCGCCTTTTGCACAAAGGCGGCTTTGAGCGCGTGACCGATTATTCCAAAGCGATTGAGGACTGCCTCGCTGAATTGAAAATGGCTAAAGCCATCGAGAGCGAAAGCGAATTGAGCGCCGTCGGTTTCAAAACCGTCATCGCCAAGAACGTCACCGGCTGCGTGCGGCTGGACGAACGTGTGTTGCAGGCGATGACGGATTACAACGGCCTCGCGCCCGCGCACAATCCGCCCTACATCACCGGCATCAAACAATTCGCCCAACGGATGCCCAATGTTCCGCTCATCGGTTTGTTTGAAACGGCGTTTCACCAATTCGCACCGGAAGCATCGCAACGCTACGCCGTGCCAGATTCTTGGTTGAACATCGGCGTGCGCCGCTGGGGATTTCATGGCGCAAGCCACAAGTTTATCGCCGAACGCTCGGCGGAATTGCTCTGTCGTCCCGACGTGGCCGAACGTGCGCGGCAGCTTTATGTCAGTAGTGGCACAGGCTTCCAGCCTGTGAGTTCGGAACACACAGGCAAGATGCCTGTGCCACTGCGCGTGATCTCCTGCCACCTCGGCGGCAGTTCGAGTGTCACGGGCATTTTGAATGGCGCGTCCATCGGCACGAGCATGGGCATGAGTCCGCAATCTGGTTTGCCGCAAAATAATCGCGTCGGCGATCTCGATGCCGAAGCCCTGCCCTACGCGGTGAAGACACTTGGCATCACGATTGAAGAAGCGCAGAAGCAGCTTACGAAGCAAGGTGGTTTGCTCGGTATCAGCGGCGTTTCAAATGACGTGCGCGATATCACCGATGCCGCCAACAAAGGCAACGCCAACGCGCAACTTGCGCTGGATGTTTTCGTCGCGAGCGCGCGGCACTGGATAGGCAGCTATTTTTTGCAGTTGAACGGTGCAGACGCCATCGTGTTCACCGCCGGCACGGGCGAGAACCGCGCGGAATTGCGCGCCGCCATTTGCGCGAACCTGGAAAATCTCGGTATCAAGATTGACGCGGAGAAAAATAATTCCTGCCGCGCGACGGAATCCGTCATCAGCGCCGCCGATTCCGCCGTGAAAATTTTTGTGATACCCACGAATGAAGAACTCGTCGTGGCTCGCGAAACGAAACGTTTTTTGGAAGCGAAGAAAAATTAAATTTATCAACAACTCTCAACCATTAACCAAAACTAACTATATGCCACAAGCCATTGGAATGATCGAAACCCGCGGACTCGTTGCCCTCGTTGAAGGCACGGACGCGATGCTCAAAGCCGCCAACGTCGAACTCGTCGGCCCCATGACGCAGGTCGGCAACGCCCTCGTCACCGCGTGTGTCGTCGGCGATGTCGCCGCCGTCAAAGCCGCCACCGACGCCGGCGCGCAGGCCATCAAAGCCATCAAAGGCGAATTGGTCAGCGTCCACGTCATCGCCCGCCCGCACAACGATGTGGAAGCGATTTTGCCCAAAAAGAAGTAAGAAGGATGAATGAAGAATGTAGAATGGCCGAACGCCGTTCTGCTGACCGCGCAGCGGCCAGACAACTTCTTCATTCATAATTCTTCATTCTACATTTGTATTTATGTTCCTCGCCAAAGTCGAAGGCACGCTGGTCGCCACGAAGAAAGACCCGTCCATGAACGGGCGCAAGCTCTTGCTCGTGCGCCCGCAGCTCGTGGATGAAAAAGACCCGACGAAGTTCCGTCCGGGTGCGAACACCATCGTGGCCGTGGACAGCGTCGGCTGCGGCGAAGGCGAAATGGTTTTGTTCTGCCAGGGCAGCAGCGCGCGGCTCGCTGGTGGAATGAAAGATTCGCCCGTGGATGCCGTCATCATCGGCATCGTGGACAGCGTGGATGTTTTTGGAAAACAGATTTTCAGTGCGAAGGCGTGAACGGAGCGCGGACAGCTTGTCCGCGTGAACCAACGAAATACCGAAAGCGAAATTAATTGCAACTGGCGGACAAGCTGTCCGCGCTCCTAAAAAATGAGTGCCGTGAATGAAAATTTAATCCGTGACGTGGTGGCCGAAGTGCTGGGCAAACTCGGCGGCACGGCGACCGCCACCGCAAAACCTGCGGCTGCGCCCGCGCCTGCGCCGAAAGCGGAGTCGTGCAGCCAAGGCACGCGGAAAGTCACTGCGGCTCCGGCGTTGCGCGGCAAGTTCGGCGTGTTCGCCACGGCGGAAGAAGCGTGTGCCGCCGCGCAGGAATCATTTTTACAGCTCAAGCAGGGAGGCATCGCCGCGCGTCGCAAGATTGAGGAGATCATCAAGACGCTCGCGGAGAAAAATGCCGAGGCTTGGGGCAAGATTGAATTTGAGGAGACAAAGATCGGTCGCCTCGACCACAAGATCGCCAAGCTGCAAATCATCAAGCTCGTGCCCGGCGTGGACTGGCTCCGCCCCGATGCCCGCAGCGGTGATCACGGCATCACGCTCGAAGAATTTACGCCGTTCGGTGTCGTCGGCGCGATCACGCCCAGCACCCATTCCGTTCCCACGTTGAGCGGCAACATCGTCAACATCTGCGCTGCCGGAAATTCTGTGGTGTTCAACGCGCATCCGAGCGCAGCGCGTTGTGCGGCGATTGCCGTGCGCGCTTACAATGAGGCGATTTATCGCGAAACCGGCATTGAAAACATCGCGTGCATCATCGAGAAGCCGTCGCTGGATTCTTTCAACGCGCTTTGCAAAAACGAAAACACGCGCCTGCTGCTCGTCACCGGCGGACCGATGGTGGTGAAGGCTGCGATGCAGACCGGCAAGCGTGCGATCTGCGCCGGCCCCGGTAATCCGCCTGTGTTTGTTGACGATACTTGCTGCGCGACGCGCGCGGCGAAGGCGATCATTTCCGGCGCGGCGTTCGACAACAATCTTTTGTGCATCGGCGAGAAACAAGTTTTCGTCCTCGACCACGTCGCGGATAAATTGATGCAAAAACTTTCCGAGAATGGCGCAGTGAAATTGAATTCGTCGCAGGTGGAAAATTTAACGAAGGCGGCGTTCACCATTACGCCCGGCCAAGGTGGCGGTTGCGCCCATGCTCACACGAACAAAGATTTTATCGGCAAAGATCCGTCCGTGCTCGCACAGGCGGCGGGAATCAATCTGCCGACCGGCACGCAGTTGCTCTTCGGCGAGACCGACGCAATGCACCCGTTCGTTCAAGAAGAACAGATGATGCCGATGTTGCCCATCGTGCGCGTGAAGAGCGTGGAAGAAGGCATCGAACGCTCGCTGCAATCGGAACACAACTACAAGCACACGGCCATCATCCATTCGCACGACGTGGAAAATATCACCGCGATGGCACGCGCGTTGGATACCACGTTGTTCGTGAAGAACGGGCCGTCCGCTGCCGGCCTCGGTTTGGGTGGCGAAGGTTATTTGAGTTTTTCAATCGCCACGCCAACGGGCGAGGGCATCACGAATCCAAAAACATTCACGCGCGTGCGGCGCTGCGTGATGGTGGACAACCTCCGAATTTATTAACCACAGATGGACACAGATAAACACGGATGGGAACGGAGCGCGGGCTTTAGCCCGCTTCAATGTCCGTGTGTCGTTGGCGTTCGTGCGATGAAGCGGTCCCGCATGCGGGACTACGCGACGATGCGTTTGTTATATCCGTGTGCATCCGTGTTAATCCGTGGTTGAAATTTTATGTTCCTCGCGCGCGTCGAAGGCAATTTGGTGGCGACCCGGAAGCATCCGAGTTTCGATGCGTGGCGCCTGGTGATTTGCCAGCCGATTGGCAATAGCGGTGAAACGGAGGGCGCGCCCATTATTGCGATTGATTCGCACGGCGCGGGGATGCACCAGCAGGTGATCATTTCGTCGGACGGCAAGGCCGCGCGCAAAGCGGTGGGCGTGGACAAAAGTCCCGTTCGCTGGCTGGTCGTCGGCATCGTGGATGAACACGAGCCGGGCGTAAGAATTTAATTTTGTGAAATTGGGAACCGTCATCGGTCGAGTGACCTTGAGCCGCAGCGAACCAAAGCTGAAAGGCGGACGCTTCCTCGTCGTCAGTCCGTTCAGCCGCGAGCAATACGCGCAGGGCCTAGAAGCCGGCGCGGGCATGGGCAAAGATTCGAGCCTCGTCGTGTATGACGACCTCGGCGGCGGCGTGGGCGACGTGATCGGTTACGAAGAAGGTGCGGAAGCCGCGCAGCCGTTTGAAGTATCGCCGCCGATTGACGCGATCAACTGCGCGCTCGTTGATGAAATGTTTTACAGCCCGTTTCAGAAATGACGAATGACGAAACCAAAATGACGAAAGAATTCCGAAGCCCGAATGTTGCTTCGCAGTGCCATTCGTCATTTGAGAATTCGACATTCTTTAGTCATTCGGTTTTAGAAATTAGTCATTAAATTTTTTATGAGCCAAGTAATCAGTCTCCGTGACATTGAAGACATGATCCGCGCCGGGAAGAGCCTGAACAATCTTCCCGCCGACGCCATTCTCACGCCGTCCGCGCGCGAAATGATCCAGGATTTTGAAATGAACGGCGCAGGCAAATCATCCGCCACCGTTCCCACCGCCGACGCGACCGTCGCCGACAAACTTTCTCCGCCAACGAAGAAATTAAATTCCAAGTCGCCGAAGTCTGAACTCGACGCCTTCTTCGCCTCGCCTTACGCGCACAGCTTGAAGGAACAGATTTGCCAGATGGGTCGGCGCTTGTGGGAGCGCGAATATGTGGACGGCAACGGCGGCAACATGGCCATTCGCGTTGGCGAAGACATCGCGATTTGCACGCCCACGCTCGTCAGCAAAGGTTCGCTCAAGCCGGAAGACATGTGCCTCGTGGATTTTGAAGGCAAGCAACTGTGCGGCACGAAACCGCGCACGAGCGAAATCTTGATGCACTTGCAGATGATGAAGCATCAGCCGAAAGCGGTCGCAACGTGCCATTGTCATCCGCCCTACTCCACTGCGTTTGCCGTCGTCGGTGAAGCGCCGCCGACGTGCATGCTGCCGGAGTATGAAGTTTTTTGCAGCGTCGGTGTCGCGCCGTATCGCACGCCCGGTTCGGCGGACATGGGCAAGCTCGTCGCCGAACTGACTGACCAATACAACACCATTCTCATGGCGAATCACGGCGTCGTGACGTGGAGCCATAACAACCTCGAAGAAGCCTACTGGCGTATGGAAATCATCGAGGCGTATTGCCGCACGATTGTCGTGGCTGGCCAGTTGGGCAAGCCCATCCAGACGTTCACCGGGCCGCAGATGAAGGACATTCTCAATATCAAGAAATCGCTCGGCTTCGTGGACCCGCGCTACGGCATGAAGGAATGTGAACTCTGCGACAGCGGCGAATGGCGTCCGGGCGCATCTTGCACCGCCCCGCAATCCGGCGAACCGACCGTCGGTCTCGACCCCGAAGCGGAGGCGGCGGTGAAAGCCATCACGGACCAGATTCTTTCGCAGATGAAGTGATTCATCGTTCGACGAAAGGTAGTCAGACTTGTGAATTGGCTTGATTGTTCTGCATCTTGGTTAAAGATGCCTTGCATGGGAATTTGCTTCGTCAAAGCCATTAAATCCACGCAGATTTTTTTATTCGCGATGGTATTGTTGCAGGCTGTAACGGCGGCTGCGGATGATGGGACACCGGTTTGGACAAATCGTTATTCTAGCTTGGGTGCCAACAACGATATTCCTGCAGCGGTTTCTCTTGATACGAGCAACAACTTGTTTGTCGTTGGCCAGTCGAGCAATCATTTTATCACGTTGAAATATTCTAATAGCGGTAATCCTCTGTGGACAAACAGATATAATGGCCCCGGCAATGCGGTCGATTCAGCAACAGCGTTGGCGATTGATTCTGTTGGAAATGTTTTTGTGACCGGCGCGTCGGGCAATGACTTTGCCACGTTAAAATACTCAAGCGCAGGCTTGGCTTCATGGACAAATCGCTTCAACGGCGGTAGCGCGGTGTCTATCGGTATTGATACTAACGGAAATGTTTATGTGGCGGGCAATGCGGCAGGCTCTGGAAATTTCGACATGGCCACGATAAAGTATTCCAATTTGGGTGTGCCATTATGGACTAACCGTTACAACGGAACTGCCAACATGGATGATCGGGTAAAACAATTGGCTGTCAGCCGAAGTGGCGAGGCATATATCGCGGGTTATTCAGAATCCAACGGCTTTTATGAATGGGTGACCATAAAATACTCAAGTTCGGGTATTGCTCAATGGACGAATTTTTTTTCCGGTCTCGGCAGTGGTCAACCTGCTTCTTTGGCTGTCGGTGGCGATGACCAAATTTATTTAACGGGTTCTACCAAGGTATCAGGAGGCTACTACAGTGATTACACGACGCTTAAATATTCAAGTGATGGGATTGCCATCTGGACCAATTATTACAACGGTTCGGCCTCCACCGACGATCAGGCGGCAGCTTTAGCTTTGGATCGGGACAATAATGTGTTTGTGACGGGCTACTCTGGTGGAGTTGGCTTTGAGGTGGATTTCACCACGATAAAATATTCATTTTCTGGTGTTCCGTTGTGGACCAATTCGTTTGATGGCGCTTCTCACGGCACGGATAGAGCCAGCTACATTGCCGTTGACCCATACGGAAATGTTTTTGTTGCAGGCTATACGTTTGTTTCCTTCAGCGGACGTCAATTCGCTACCATCAAATATGCTGGCGACGGGAGGCCGCTGTGGACAAATATGTTTGATGGAGATGCGCCAGGGTATGATGAAACGCGGGCGCTGGCGGTGGATAAATATGGCAACGCTTTTGTGTCGGGCTACTCAGTGTTCCGTGTCAGCAGTATGGATATTGTGACAATAAAATACTCGGCTGCGCCGGCATACTTCGGTTTTGTGACGGAAAATTTTTTAAGCGGTTCCGACAGGTTCGTCGCATCGCTAGTCGGCCCCGCTGGTTCAAATGCCGTGATCTCAACCAGCACCGACCTTTATTTTTGGATTCCAGTCTATACAAATCTTCTTGATGGTGGGCTGCTTAATTTCACCGACACAGTGACTCCCGGTTCGATCAGCCGGTTTTACAAGGCGAAGCTGCAATAAAACTTTTTCAAACGCCGAGGATTGCCCTAAACTCCGCGCGCCGATGGGGGAAAATTCAAAACCTGAAACCCGCAAGTGCAATCGGCTCGTTCCGTTGCTTCTGGATTGGTTCACCGCGAACGCCCGCGATCTGCCGTGGCGACGCACTCGCGATCCCTACGCGGTGTGGGTTTCAGAAATCATGCTGCAACAGACGCAGGTGAAGACGGTGATTCCTTTTTGGAACCGTTGGATGAAAGAATTACCAACCATCGAGGCGGCGGCGAAAGCTCCTTCCGCTAAAATTCACAAGCTCTGGGAAGGACTCGGCTATTACACGCGCGTCCGCAATCTCCAGAAAGCCGCGCAAGCAATTGTGCAAAGCGGAAAGCGGAAAGCGGAAAGCGGAAATACCGATTGCAAGTTTCCAGAAAAATTTGAAGACGTGCTCGCCTTGCCGGGCATCGGACGCTACACGGCGGGCGCGATTTGCAGTATCG
>JAYVQV010000267.1:0-2033 GCA_043776855.1 Limisphaerales bacterium
TCGGCGGTGGCCTTCCACATATTCGTCGCGGGCGGGTTGAAGGCTTCCAGCGCCTTTTGATCCGGCACCATCAGATACCACGCCGGCACAACGGCGAGAACGCCGAAGAACACGCCATAAAATTGCGCGAGAAATTGGCGGCGCGGATTCGCGCCGAGCAGATAGCCGCTTTTCAAATCCGTCAGCAAATCCGCCGCTGCCCCCGCCGCCGCCGCCGTCGTGCCAGCGGCCATGAGGTTGATGGTGGCGATGCCTTTTGCGCCGGGCAGCACCGCGTAGAGCAACTGCGTGACCTTGCCCATCGCGCCGACCGGCCCGGTGTCCGTCTCGCCGACCGCGCGGCAGCACACGAGCGACACGACGAACGACAGCGCGATGGAGATCAAGCCCAGCCAGATCGCGACATGGAACGCAAAGTATTGGACCACGAGCGTGCCAATCGTGATGGGAATCATGCCGATGAACAGCCATGAATTCGGCACTTCGATGGCTTGCATGGCGTCACCGACGGAATCGCGTTCCTCCTTTTTGAAAATCATGAAAGCGCGCGCGATGGTCCGCCAGTTCAGCGCCACTTGCGTGAGGCTGGAAAAAATCATCAGCGCCGTGCCGCCCCACAGCGCCCAGCGGACGGGATTAAAATCACCGGCGGCGTTCATCTTGAAGGAGGGAACGAATCCCGCGACGGCCAGGTTCGCGGCCTCGTGCGCCACGATCCACGGCGCGACGAAATAATACAGCAGCACTGAACCGGCGAACATCGAGAGCGACACGCGCAATCCGGTGATCATGCCCGCGCCGACGAGCAGCACGCTCGGCTCAAATGCCAGCCCCTGCATCTGCCCGCGCGCCAGCGGATTCAGCCAGCCGGTGAACGCCCAGGTGTCCGGCAGATAAAGCCAGCCAGAAATTTTTTCCAGCCATTCCGGCAGGCGATTTTTTATTTTGAGCTGTTCCACCAGCGTGGCGTAAGTGTGCAGCAGGCCGATCAGCGCGCCCGCACCGAGCGCGATGATCAGCGCATAAGCCTGTTTCAACGACTCGCCGGATTTAGAATAAAGACTTTGCAGCGTGATCGCCGTGGCGATGCCGGAGGGAAAGCGAAGTTGCTCGTGATTGATCATCTGCCGCTTCATCGGAATCGCGAGGAACACGCCGAGCAGCGCGGTGAAAAAAACAAACCCCGCCGCCACCGGCCACGGCTGATGAACGCCGGTGATGAGCAGCAACGCCCCGAGCGCGGTGGCCAGCGTCATGCCGGTCGAGGAACCGGCGGCGGTGGCGGTGGATTGCATGCAATTATTTTCCAGCACGCTCATCCGCGAAACACCGCCAAAAATCCGGCAGATGGAATTCCACACGACGAACGAGATGACGCACGCCGTGATGGACACGCCAAAGCTCCAGCCGATTTTCAGCGTGGTGTAGAGGTTGGAAACCGCCATGAACATTCCCAGAATTCCGCCCATGACCACGGCGCGCACGGTGAGCTGCCGCTGCGAATCGCCGCGATAACACTGCTCAAACCACTGGCGGTCCTGTTCCTCCGGCGTGCCGGTGAAGCCGGCGAGCGGCAGTTCGTATTCCTTTTCCGGGGCGGAAATTTGTTCGGCAGGTTTCACGCGCGGGAATGTCGGAAATCTTTTTTCATCACGCGAGCTTTTTCGCCATCAATGCACGCCAAAAATTCGGCAGAGCAAACCCAGCGTGCCGTAAGTCACCAAGCCGAGTGTCTGACGAACTTGCGGGATTTGCAGGACGAGAATCACGCCAATGAAACCAAACTGCGCAAACCTCATGTAGGCCTCCCACGTCATACCCGTGAGAACGCGCATCACATGGGAGCCGTCCAGCGGTGGAATGGGAATCAGGTTGAAGAAGCAAAGCAGGAGGCTCAACGCCGCCGTCTGCCAACAAAGCGTGGCCATCGGTTCAGAATGAAACAGCAAGGCAACTTTCGCGAGCGCCACCAGGCCGACCGCCAAAACCAGATTCATCGCTGGCCCGGCCATGGTCACGAGAATGTCATCGAA
>JAYVQV010000268.1:0-2031 GCA_043776855.1 Limisphaerales bacterium
CGTCGTCATTCCCGCCCAGCCGCCCGTCATCACCAATGCGCCGCTCGCGCAAACCATCCAGTGCGGCAGCAACGCCACCTTCACCGCCGCCGCCAGCGGCACGTCGCCGCTGAAATTTCAATGGAGCCTCGATGGCTCGCCCGTCACCGCCGCGACCAACACCACGCTCACGCTGACCAATGTGCATCTGCCCAATCACACCGTCGCCGTGACCATCACGAATTCTTTTGGCAGCGCCACCACCAACGTCCTGCTCACCGTGCAAGACACGCTCGCGCCCGTCGTCACCTTGAACGGCGCGGCGCTGCTGACCAACGAGCTGGGGGCCGCGTTCACCGACCCCGGCGCGGCGGCGAATGATCTCTGCGCGGGCGCGCTCGCCGTGACCACGAACGGCACGGTGAACCTAAATTCCGTCGGCACCAACACGCTGAATTACAAAGCCACCGATGGCAACGGCAACACCAACACCGCCACGCGCACCGTCATCGTGCGTGACACCACGCCGCCGAATATCACTTTCAGCTTCACCAATTTGATCGTTGCGGCAAATTCAAACTGCGTCGCGCTGTTGACGAATGTTACCGGCACGAATTTCATCGTCGCCACGGACGCGTCCGGCGCGCTCACCGTCACGCAAACACCGACGAACAACGCGCTGCTCGCGCTCGGCACCAACGTGGTGGTCATCACCGTCGCCGACGCGTCAAATAATAAATCGTTCTCGACCAACCGCGTGGTGGTGCGTGACCAGACGCCGCCGACCATCACCTTGAACGGCGCGGCCACGATTACCAACGAGCTGGGCGCGGCGTTCACCGACCCCGGCGTGACGGCCAGCGACACCTGCGCGGGAACCGTGTCCATCACGACCAACGGCATTGTGAACATCAACCTCGTGGCCACAAACACACTCACTTACAAGGCCGCCGACGGCAACGGCAACACCAACACCGCGACGCGCACCGTCATCGTGCGCGACACCACGCCGCCGGTGATAACGTGGAGCTTCACGAACCTCGTGCTGTCGCTCGACACGAACTGCCTCGCACTCATGCCGGACGTGACCGGCACCAATTTCATTCTCGCCAGCGACTTGTCCGCCACGGTGACAATGTCGCAGACGCCGACGAATGGTTTCATTCTGCCGCCCGGCACAAATGTCGTCGTCATCACCGTCGCCGATGCGTCTGGCAACACCGCGTTCTCCACAAACCAAATCATCGTGCGCGCCACCGCGCCGGCCATCACCGGCCAGCCGCAGGGCCAGACAAATTTTATCGGCACATCCGCCACGTTTAGCGTTGCCGCCACGGCCTGCCCGTCGGTTTCATTCCAGTGGTTTTTCAATGGCACAGTTTTGACGAACGCAGTCGCAGGCTCGCTGACGCTTTCCAATTTGGTCGCGGGCAACGCCGGAAATTATTCCGTCGTCATCACCTCATCCGGCGGCGCGGCGACCAGCGCGGTGGCGGTGTTGACGGTAAATCTTTTCACTCCGAGCCTTGCGCTCACGTCCCCGGCCAATCCTGATGGGTTCAAGGATAATTTAATTTTCACCGCCACCGTCACGCCGACGAATGCCAGCGGCGCGATTCAGTTTCTGACGAACGGCACGGCGTTTGACTGGCAACCGCTCGTCGCAGGAACGGCGGTCAGCACCAACATTTCCACGCTGCCGCGCGGCACAAATCTCATCGCCGCGATCTATTCCGGCGACGGAACGTATTTACCGGCGACAAATTTCCTTTTGCAAATCGTCACCAACCATCCGCCCGCTGTGACGCCCGCGTTTTACACGCTGGTCGCCGGGCTGGATTTGAGCCTCGCCGTCGCCAACCTCGCGACCAACTGGAGCGATGCAGATGGCGACGCGCTGTTCATCGCGGCCATCGCCGCCAGCACGAACGGCGTCACCGTGACGAACACCACGCCAACGTTGTTCTACTCAAATTCCAACTACGTTGACGACCAGTTCGTCCTCACGGTGCGCGATGGATTTGGCGGAACCAATTTTCAAACCGTGAGCAT
>JAYVQV010000269.1:0-2028 GCA_043776855.1 Limisphaerales bacterium
TGGGGTGGAACCGGCTTCCAGCCGGTTGTTTCCGGCATCCTGCCGGAAACCGTCGGAACGGCCACGCCCCGCAGGAACGTGAACGGCGGCTGACGATTCCCGCCGCGAACGGAATTTGGCTGGAAGCCGAATTCAACCGGCTGAAAGCCGGTTCCACCCGGCGCGGGGGCGCTCCCCAACTTCTGAGTTTGGGCAAATCCCCGCTAATAAAAATGCCGGCGAAAAACGCCCGCATCAAATTTCGCCACCGCTCGCTTTGGGGAATTTTTTTATTGGCGGGGATTAGCGTGGATTAGCGGTTAAGTTTTTTGCAGTTCGTTTTGCTTCCACCCGCTCACCAAATCTGGAAACCGGCAGTCCGCGCAGATCGCATTCGAGTGTTCGCAAAAATCGCGGACGACCTGCATCAAACCCTGCTGCTGCGCCGCGCCCTTCAAAATTTTTGCGCTCGTTGTTCCAAGCAAGCGCTGTCGCGCGAGTTTCAAAATGGAATTATCTTCCGCCGACGGCCACGCGAAAAATCTCCGCTCCACTTCGCGCAGAATTTTTTTATTGCCACCTTCCTTCGCGCGAATCCACAGCCACGGCAGAACGACATTCACCGCCAAGTCCGTGACGCGCGCTTCGCCCAGCAACGGCTGCGGCTTGCTCATGCGCGCCGAATTGAACGTCCAATGCCACGACCAAAATTCGTCCCGCTCGACTTGGAAAATTTCGTGGAGCGATTGCAACCATTCTTCTCCCTCGCCCCTCCGAGGGGAGAGGGCCGGGGTGAGGGGTGACGAATCAGTTTGCGACACCCAATTTTCAATTTCAGAAATTAATTTATTCGAAGCCAGCCAATGTGAAGCCAGCGCCAGCCGCCGCTGCGGATGATTCGCCGGACGCAGGCCGTGAAATTTCCAGACTGCGCGCGGCAAGGTGCAGTCAGAAAATTCATCGCGGTCGCGCCACCAGCAATCCCACGCGCGGCGCAAAAACGTATCGGAAGATTTTTGTGACCGCGTCAGTTCGGCGGGCAGCAGGCCGCTCACGCCCAGCAAGCGCGCTTGAAGAGCAAACCGGTTTTGCTGGAGTTCAAGCTTTAGCTTGTCCGACGGCGGAGCAAGCTGAAGCTTGAACTCCAACCCGGACAACCACCGCGTCCGGTGTTCCGCGAGATTCACCATCGGCCAGATGTTGTGCTTGTAGCCGAGCGCGCGAAAAAGATTTTCCCAGAGCGCCGCTTCCCAGCCGGAATGTTTTGCGCGGGCGAGCATCGCCTTGGCCTTATTTTCAAAACGCACTTTGGCGGCGGCGTGCAACAGTTCAGAAAGTTGCGGCGCAGAAAGTTCGCGCAGCGGCGCGGAACATTTTCCACGCAAATTTTCCGGCAGGCCGGATTCATTTTCCAGCGCGAGCGCCAGTTCCGCGAGCGGCGCATCGAGAACATTTTTCAGCGGCAACGCGATTGGAGCGCGGACGGCTCGTCCGCTCGTTTCGGCATTGTTCAACGCGCGGACGAGCCGTCCGCGCTCCGACGCCTCCCAGACGACATGGAGAATCACGCTTTTGAAATTCGGATTTACGTCGTGCCCGTGCGCGCGCCAGCCGTTCACTTGCAAATCAATTTCCACATCGCCCGTCACCGGCTTTTCGTTTTCAAACTGGAGAACTGCGCCACGAAAATCCGGCCCGCCCTCCACGCTCGCGAAACCGGGATGCAGCACGCGCACGGATTTGCCGTCGGTGGTTTTCAGTTGGTCGCGGAGCAGGCGCTGGTGCTGCCAGACGGCTTGCAGCAGTTTTTCCGGCGGCACGGAATTTTCCTCACGCAGCGCGCCGACCGCGCGACAGCGTTCGCGCCAGATGGCGTAAAAGTTTTCCGCGCGGTTCATGGGCAGAGTTTTTTTCGCGGAGCCGGACAAGTCAAGGCGGCAATGCGGCGGGTAGTGCCTGAATTTGCGGAGCGCGGCTCTGTGAGCCGCCGCCGTTCCAGATTTCCGAACGTCACCGTTTATTGGCAACGGTTCGGTTTGGGCGTGGCCG
>JAYVQV010000270.1:0-7777 GCA_043776855.1 Limisphaerales bacterium
CTGATGATTTTAGTCAAGTCCGGCCAATAAACGTCCGAACTGGGAATGTTGCAGAAACTGGGTCGCAATCTAAAAGTGAATATTCGAATGGAATCGAAGAGCCGTCTTACTCAAGAACCCTGCATGGGTTCATGGAATATCGTCACGCCGAATCATGATTTGAACAAGCGGCCAGGGAATGAAAGGAAATTCATCGGCATCCGCGCTTTAAGCAGCCGATTTTTTCGTGAACGTAAGGCGGAGGTTGGAAATAGATTTGGGAATCTTCTTATGAAATACAAAGGAATTTTTACGCGTTTTGCCGTTGGCCGGCTCGCTGGACTGCTGGCTTTGACTTGCTTCGTGCCGCTCGCCTTCGCCGACACAACGCGGACGCAGGCCATCAGCCTGCACCAAGGTTGGAACGCCATTTTCCTGCAAGTCACCCCGACGAATTCAAGGCCCGCCGACTGTTTTCTGGGCACGCCGGTCACGATGGTTGCTTCGTATGTCGGCAACGGTTCCGGTGTGCAGTTTGTCCAAAATCCCTCCACCAACAGTCTCAACCGGCAAAATGGCTGGCTGGTTTGGTATGCGCCGGAACGGTCGGACGCTTTTTTGAGCCAGCTTTTTGCCCTGAACGGCAACACGCCTTACTTGGTTTATTCCCAAAGCGACTTTACTTGGTTGGTGACCGGAAATGTGACGATAACTTCACTAACGTGGAAACCGAACGCCTTTAACTTCGTCGGCTTTGGGTTGGATGAGTTGTCGCCGCCGACCTTCAATCAATTCTTTGATGGCTCGGCCGAGCATCATCCCTACCGGATCTACCGGTTGGTCAATGGCAATTGGACGTTGGTGGACCAGGCGCAGACCACGCAGATGCGAGCGGGCGAGGCGTATTGGATTTACTGCAAGGGCGGTTCCGACTATCAGGGGCCGCTTTACCTGAAAGCACCGACGGGTGAAACGGTGGCCTTGGCGGGCGCAAATCCGGTCGGGATTTTGTTGGCGAACAAGTCAAAAAACCCTTTGTCAGTGCGGATGGAAAATGCGCCCGGCAATGCGGGCTTGCCGCTGGCGTTCGTGCTGCGCGCCGTCACGGATACGAATATTGTCGCCGCCACTTTTAACCTGCCGAATCCCTACAATCTGCCGTCGTTTGATGCGGGTGAGAGCCGTGGGTTCTGGCTGACGGCGCGGCCGGAACAGATGAACGCCGCCACGCAGACGGGGCTGTTGAAAATCACCACCGACCTCGGAACGCAATGCTGGCTGCCGGTGACCGCCAGCCAGTCGGCTTTGCCGGCGTCTAACTAAATAAATTTGTCTATAACCTACCGAATCAAAAATTAACCATGCGCAATGATTTCCGACGTTATTCGGTCCTGCTGGCTTGCTTACTTGCCACCAGGTTAATTCAAGCCGCCACCAATTCTGCCAGCGGCCTGTGGGTCGGGGAAGTTACCCTGCAAAAGGTCAATGAGACGGTCAGCGGCGTGAACGCCGCCAACCAAGTCATTTCGTCTGATCCGAACGTGGCCACGCCGGTCAGTTCGGCGGCGCATCTGCGAATTATTTTTCATGTCGGCACAAATGGCCAGGTGAAGTTGTTGAAGGGTGTGGCCATCGTGGACAAGTCCACCAACGGCACGCCGGACATCGCGTTGATTTCCAACCCGGCGCTTTACTCGCAGTTTGGCAACCGTTCCGGCCAGCGGATCACGGCGGTGGCTTACGATTTCGGTGATGGTCCGGCGGCGCAGGATGCGTTGGATGCGATTGCGGCGGCGGCGGGTGTGGCGGCGGCCTCGGGTGGCAATGCGTTGAGCGCGGCGAATGTAAAAGTAAATTTTTATCAGACGAATATTCCCGTCGGCGCGACGGCGGCCTACCTGGCGTTTCTGCAGACGACGAATTTCACCGGCAGCGCAAGCAAGGCGGCGGTCAATGCGACGAGCGGCCTGCTTGGCGTGAGCGCGAGCGAGTCGCTGGCGCGGCGGACGGACATCGCCACGCTGGCGGCGGTCAACGCGTTGAAAGACGGCGGGGTTTATGCGGCGGCAGATGGGCTGGTGTTGAATGAATTGCCGATGGCGGGCGCGCTGGCGGCGGGCGGTGCGTTGACGAACACGATTTATCTCGGCGCGGATCATCCGACGAATCCCTTCCGCCACAAGTGGAGTCCGATTCATCGCCACGGTTACGCGGTGACGCGGGCGCTGGACATTCATTTTGATTCGGCGTCCAGTTCCAATGCGCTCGCGCAAATTGGTTTTGGCGTGGACCGCATCAGCGGCACTTACCGCGAGAGCATTCTTGGCCTGCACAAGCCGCTCGGTCCAAATCAAGACATCGGTCTGATTGCCGAGGGCGTCATCCATCTCGAACACGTCAGCCCGGTGGGAACTTTGAACCAGTGATCGCTTGAACCGTTAATTTCCGAAAATAATCTCCATGAAAACCTGTTCTAACTTTTCCACCCGGTTCGGAAATTTTCTCCGCCACGGAATTTTGCTCGGCCTGTTCGCGGCGGGCTTGCCGTTGGCGGCCACGGCGCAATCGGCTGCCGGTGCGTTTGTCGAGGAGCTGCAATTTGTCACGGTGGACACGCGGGCGGATAACTCCGTCGGCACGCTGCTCTCCGGCACGACGTATGTGCTGGGCTGGGATGAATCCAGCAGTTCTTATCTGCGGAAGTTTGATGCGAGCGGCGCGGCGCTGACGTTTCTCAACGGCAGCAAGCAGGTGACGAACAGCAGCATCGCGGCGGCGGCGATGGCGGTGGTGCCGGGGGCGACGAATCTTTACCTCGTTGGCGGCAGCAAGATTGCGCGCGTCAGCACGGAGAACGGCCAGACTTACGGCTCGATTGATTTCGGTTCGGGCGTGACGTTGTCGTCGGTTTATTTTGACGGCGCAAATGTTTTTGTCTGCGGCGGTTTTTCTGGCGGCACGCGCACGATTTACGGACGCACGGCGACGGCGCGCGGAGCCAAGGCGGGCATCATCATCAAGGTGGGCGCGAATCTTTCCACGAGCCTGCTCGGGTTGTTGACCTACGGCAACGCGGATTCATCTTCAATCAACACCGCGAATTCCATCGTGGTGGATGACAATGGCGATGTCTATGTCTCCGGCAAACTCGGCACGGGGACGTTCGCCTCGGATGTTTTTAATTCGGGCGCGTTCAATACCACCTATCGGCATCGTTCCAGCGGCATCAACAATCTCGCCGACGCGCAGGCGGTGGTGAATGGCAGTTACACGGACACCTCCAGTTTTCCCAAGGCGGATATGTGCAACGTCGGCTTCAGCTATGACAACGGCGACCATAATTACATCTGGCGCGAGACCGGCATCATCAATGCGCCCACGGCGGGGCAATACACTTTCAACAGCCGCACGGACGATGGCTCGTGGCTTTATGTGGATGGCAACCTGGTCGTCTATGACAACACGGCTCACGTGGCGCAGGATCATGCGGGAACGATGTCGCTGTTTGCCGGGTTGCACTCGGTGGACTGGCTTTATTGGAATGGCGGCGGGCCGGGGAATGGTTCGCTGACGTGGGGATTGACCGGTTCCTCGTTGGCTTGCGTGGGCGCGGCGGATTTCACTTTGCATCAGAACAAGGGTTACATTTTCAAGTTCGGCAGCGATCTGACCTCGTTGAAGAACGCGTATTTCTCCAGCTACCTGCTGACCGGGCAGGGCGGTGAAATTAATGAGTTGAGCCTCTCGCAGGGATTCATCTACGGCATCGGCCACTGGAAAGGAACGGCGGACAATCCGATCATCAGTCCCAAGGATGTTTCGGCTGCTGGCTCGGCGGACGTTGAAATTCTCAAGCTCGACACCGGTCTGCTGCTCAAGGCGCGCGCCGCCGTCAAGGGCGTTGCCGACAACGCCGGCTTCAGCGTCACCGTGGATGATTCCGGCAACGCCTACGTCACCGGCACGCACGGCCCGCAGTCGGCGGATTTTTTCGGCAATGGCGATGCCACCAATCATCCGTTCGCCTCCATCTCGTCCGCCAAGCCGAACATCTTCATCGCGCAACTGGATTCCAATTTTGTGTTCAAGTGGGTCAACACGCCTTCGACGCCGCTGCCGAATTTTAATTTCACCACCGCCAAGTTCAAGGTGCGCTGGAACACCGCGCTGCAACGCGTGTTCTGGATGGGCTACATGAGCAGCGGCACGTTGTGGATGGGAAATCCGAACGCGTTGCGCTCCGTGGATGGCCCAAAAGGTTTTGTCGCCGTGCTCGATCCCGACGGCAAATACACCGAGCGCGTTTTGCTGACGGTCGTTTCGCAATACGGCGACAGCGGCACGCAGGTGAAACCTTTCGGCGGGCCAGCGGCGGGTTCCAACGCCGTCGTCGTGGGCGTGAACACTTTCCCCGTCATCAAAGGCGCGCAAGTGAGCGCTTCCGTGCCGAGCTATCTCTACAGCGACATCGGACGCAACGACATCACCAGCCAGATTCAAAACCAAATTAAAAATATCAACGACGACGCCGAGACGCGCATCGGCTGCCTCGGTTATTCCGTCGGTGATAACGTGGCGAACGGCGTCGCGAACAGCTACACCTTCAGCATCACCAAGGACACGATTGTGCGCTTTGACTGGCGGGTGGAGCACGCGTTGCGGATCAAATCTGATTTTCACGAGACGGAAGGCAGCGACCCCGGCGCCATCGGCCACATCGTTGGCTTGAATTCCGATGCCGCCGGTTCGCCGTTGCCCACGGTGCAGAAACATTGGGTCATCGAAAACGAACCCGTCATCGCCACGGTGGACGCGGCGGTGGATGACCAAGATTATTTGGCGCGCGGATTAAATGTCCGTTACGTCGCGACCGGCTACGACGCGTTTGGTCCGCCGAACACGAGCGGCAATCCCGGCACAAACTTTTTCCCCTTCATCGGCAGCGACGCGCGGCGGCAGGTCAGCGAATTTCTGATGAGCGGCCCGTCGAAAATTACTTACCACTGGAAATTAAAAATCGGCATCCAGATCGCCACCACCGGCTTCAAGTCCGCCAACTATCCGGTGATCCAGCTCACGGACAATCCCGGCCAGGTGCCGCTCAATCCGGGGCAGCAATCCTTGTTTCAAGGTTCCGGAACTTTTTTCTTTGACGAAAATTCCAGCGTCAAGATTGGTGCCGTGCGCAACCAGGGTTTGACGCAGCTCAAGGGCTGGTATAACGGCGACAACACCATCTTCCCCAGCACCGGTTCCTTGAGCAACCTGCTCGACTCCTTCACGGCGGACACGGGCGATGGTTCAAAAAATTACGCCGCGCTCACCGTCGCCAGCATCAAGCGCCCCGCGCGCGTGATGTGGGATTACGGCGACCGCATCTTTGATGAAACCGTTTTTATCGGCAACTCCGTCACGTTTGGCACCGTGGATGATCCGGCGGTTTATTCCAAGCTCCGTCGTGATTTGGCGCCGGCGCAAGTGCTCGTTTCTGAAGGGCCGCAGGGCAGCACCGCTCCCGACATGGCCCTGTGGGATTCCGTCGGCAAAAAATATTATCCGCTCCGTCCGGGTATCGTGATGAGTTACTGGAACACCACGGAAGACCCCGCCGACCGCGTCATCCTCCGGCTCACGTTCAAGTATCCCGTCGTCCCGCATTACCGTCACATCGCGAACACGCGTCCCGTGCCGCTCGATCCGTCCACGAACGACCTCGTCTCCTTCGTCGGCCTGAAATACACCGAGGCCACGACGGGCGCCGCCGCCGATCCCACCGGGAAATTCACCGCCACCGGCCCGGGTAAAACCGTCCTGCAATTTTCCGAAACCAGCAGCTCTGGCCGTGGCGGCAGCATCACCACCCCGCGCATCCGCGTCGTTGAAACTAAAAACTGGAGCGACAATTTGCCTGCGACGCAGAACGCCATCATCGGCAAAAAAATCACGAGCGACCTCGACACCGCCGCCATCGGCACGGGCTTCCTGTTTTTCACGAACACGCGCATCAACGCTTCCGCCTACAACCGCGACAATCTCACCGGCCAAATTATTCCGGTGAACTTGAACCCCACCGCCGGTGCGAACGAACAGCTCGTCGTCGTGTGGTATGAGAACCGCGATAAAATTCTTTGGCCCTACACCGCGTTGCGTTACCAGCCCGCGTGGCCCACGAACGCCGCGCAAGGCTTGAACCGCATCGTCATCGCCAGCCGCTGGGGCAACGAAAGCCAGGCGCCGGACGGCAGCGATCAAATCGTCGTCCCCGCTGAAACCATCGGCACAAATAATTATCCGGCGGAATCCGCGCTCAATCCTGCGCGCTTCCAGACCGTGCTCATCTACAACCAGCCGAACCGCAATCTCCCCGGCTACAACCCGAACGAAGAGCACGCGCTCCTCGCACCATCGCTCCGTTCCGCCGCCATCGCGCCGCAACCCATGGCCGCCTACGCGCTTCGCACTGGCGACTTGAACGTGACGAACCGCGATTCCACCTACACTTCCGATCCGTATGTGCTCGTGCAGTTCAACGACGTCATCGCGAAAGAAACGCGGATGTGCGTCTATAAAATTCTCAAGACCGCCAGCAACTTGAGCGCGGGTGATTTGAGTTACGATTACAAATTCGAGCAGCAGATGAACGCGGGCGAACCGGTCATCCCGTTTTATCCGCTGCCGTCCGTCATCGGCGCGACGCCGTCGCCGAGCAACTACGGCAAGGACGGCCAGCCCACGACGCTGATCTGTTACTGGAAAGATCACAAGGGAACCGCGTGGGCAGTTTCCGGCAACAGCTTTTTCTACGGTTATTATTTTTATCCGCTGCTGCCGGATTTCTGGTGGCCGGCGAGCGACAATAAATCGCCCGGCGATTTTGTGGCCTTCCTGCCGAACGTGCCGAAGTTTGCCGGCTCATCTTTCGTGGGCGTTGACTACACGCGCAACGATCAGACGCCCGCCGCGCAGGGCATCAAATACACGACGGTGTGGCCGCTGGATTTGCCCATCCTCAAAGTCGGCGAGACGCTCACGTTCCCCGGTGGCGAATACAAACTGGATCATCCCAGCACCACGGTGCTGAACGAGAACGGCGACTTCACTGATGAAGAAACACCGGGCTTGCCGGGCGTCGTCGGTTTCGCGGCGGGGCAAGTCGTGTTCGATACGTTGAACCCGACGATGAGCGACCAGTTGAACTTCGACAAATACACCGCGCGCATTTTCCCCGCGCTGGAAGAACGCACCGTCAGTTTGTCCGTCGCGGATTTCCCGGCGAAACTGCTGCCCGCGAACAAACGCAGCACCGTCAAGAGCGGCGTCTATGTTTTCAGCGAACTGCCGTCGTCGTTGCAGAAACGGATTTTCTACGACCCGATCCGCGCGGTCATCGGCATCAAAGGTTTCCTGAACGACAAGGACATCAGCGACTCCACGCTCACCGCCTCGCCGCCGGCGGTTTATGTGCTCGAACCGAACGTGCTGACGACGGCGGAAAAAACCATGCTCGACGGCACGGCCAGCACCAGCCCGTTCAAGGACGTGGCCGGCACGCCGTTCGCCGCCGCGATGGTCAAGCTCTACAACCTGTCCCGCAATCCGAACCTGCTCGACAAAAATAGCGACGGCGTGGACACCGCCTATCGCGTCGGCTTGGAACCGAAGGTGAAAATTGATCCCGCTACCGGCAAGCCGCTCACCACCATCAACGGAACCATCATCACCGTGCAACGCGACGTTACAAAAGCCGCCGCCATCCAAGCCCTCGGACCAGGCCTCGCGATGGTGGCCAATCCGAATT
>JAYVQV010000271.1:0-2026 GCA_043776855.1 Limisphaerales bacterium
CTCGAATCAATGAGGCTCCCCAACGAGCCGAGCTGGTGCTCGGCGCTCCGCTCACGCAGCAAATCATCCTGCCCAAACCGCAGCTTTGGAATTTAGACGAGCCAAAACTTTATCAGGCCGTCACTGAAATTATTGTCGGCAAAAAAGTTGTGGATTCCGTAACCACCAGTTTCGGCATCCGCTCGGCTGAATTCACCACCAACCAAGGCTTCGTGCTGAACGAAAAAAAAGTCGTCCTCAAAGGCGTCTGTCTGCATCACGATGGCGGCGCGTTCGGCGCGGCCGTTCCGCTTTCAATCTGGGAGGCGCGGTTGAAAACCTTGCGGACGCTGGGCGTGAATTCAATTCGCACCGCGCACAATCCGCCCGCGCCGGAGTTTCTGGATTTGTGCGACCGCCTGGGCTTTCTCGTGATGGACGAATTTTTTGACTGCTGGACGGTCAAAAAAAATCCCTACGACTATCACCTCTTCTTCAACGACTGGTCGTCGCGCGATGCCGCTGACGCCGTGCGCCGCGACCGCAATCATCCCAGCGTGATTCTTTATTCCATCGGTAATGAAATTCACGACACGCCGAATTCAAAAATCGCCATTCCCATCGCGAGCAATCTCGTGGCGGTCTGCCATGCGAACGATCCGACGCGCCCGGTCACGCAGGCGTTGTTCCGCCCGAACGTCAGCCACGATTACGACAACGGCCTCGCGGATTTGCTTGATGTCGTCGGCACGAATTATCGCGACAACGAACTGCTCGCCGCGCAGCGCGCGAAGCCTTCGCGCAAAATTATCGGCACGGAACAGGGCCACACCCGCCAGACGTGGTTGAGCTTGCGCGATAATCCGTCGCACTCCGGCCAGTTTCTTTGGACGGGCATAGATTATCTCGGTGAGTCGCGGCGCTGGCCGTTGGTGAATCATTCCTCCGGTTTGTTGGATCGCACCGGCGACGTTAAGCCGATGGCCTTTGAGCGCCAAAGCTGGTGGGGTGAAACGCCGATGGTCCGCATCGCGCGCCGCACCGCGCCGAACGACCGGATGCCGAACGACCCCGGCTACGGCGGCGACGAATTGCATACGCAAGTGCAATTCGCCGACTGGACTTCGCGCAACCCCGCGCCGCACGATGAAACCGTGGAGGCGTATTCCAATTGCGAGGAGGTAGAACTTTTCCTGAACGGCAAATCGCTGGGCGCAAAAAAAATCAACGCCGACGCATCGCCGCGCGTATGGAAAGTTCCGTTCGCCGCGCGCGACGGAGCGCCGAGCACCCGCTCGGCTCGAATCAATGAGGCTCCCCAACGAGCCGAGCAGGTGCTCGGCGCTCCGGGAATTTTGAAAGCCGTCGCGCGCGATGCCAAAGGCAAGGTTGTCGCCACCGATGAATTGCGCACGGCGGGCAAGGCGGCGAAAATTATTTTGTCCACCGAGACCAAAAAACTTACAGCCGGCTTTGACGCCGTCGCCATCGTGCGCGCCCGCATCGTGGATGCGAACGGCATCACCGTGCCGCGCGCGGATGATTTGATTTCGTTTCAAGTCAGCGGCCCCGGCATGGTCGCCTGCGTGGACAGCGGCGACACCGTCAGCCACGAGCCGTTTCAAGCCAGCGAGCGGCGAGCGTTCCAGGGCGAGTGCGTGGCGTTCGTGAAGGCGGCGGCGGCGAACGGTAAAATTTCTGTGCTGGCCGAAGCCGCCGGGTTGAAGGCCGGCCGGCTGACCATCCAAACCGCAAAATAAACCTCGCCAGAGCTGCGCCAGCTTTGATTAACCCGAATTCCGAAATTGAAACCAAGGTGCGGCGGGCGAGTGGCGTGGTAGCGGCGGGCATCCTGCCTGCCGTAGAGCCGTGGCTTCCAGCCCGGCGGAAAAAACGTCGCTCATCGCCGGGCGCTGGAAAAAATCCCAAGACCTTTTCAAATACACGCCC
Source organism: Limisphaerales bacterium (assembly GCA_043776855.1). GTDB lineage: Bacteria > Verrucomicrobiota > Verrucomicrobiia > Limisphaerales > UBA11358 > UBA11358. The sequence continues at coordinate 1,930 of JAYVQV010000271.1, forward strand.
CATCCGGGCGGCTGCCCGTCCTCCGTAGCGGCATACTGCGGAGGGTGGAGAAGCCGCCCTCTACGGCAGGCAGGATGCCTGCCGCTACCCAACTTCG
>JAYVQV010000272.1:0-7769 GCA_043776855.1 Limisphaerales bacterium
CCATTCCCACGTTTTATTCGCGGAGGAATTTTTTACGGCGATGGCGGCCGCACCGATGGCGTTGTAAGCCCCGCTGCCCTGCACGGTGAGCGAGACGACAGGGTTGGAAGTGTTGATGCCCACGCCGCCGCTGGCGCGGACCAGGAATTGGTTGGCGGCGGTGGAAGAAAAATCAGAGCCGGTGGAATCGGCCCACACAAACGCGCCGTTGTGAAGAGCTTTAGCCTGATTGCCAGCGGCAAGGCTGGATTGACCGCCCGCCACATTCAGATTACCGCCGGGAACGGTCGCATAAGTATTGGTAGCCTGATTGCTGCCGCCGCCGCCCACGGTGGCCACGCTGGCGCTGGCGGTGTTTTGCGAACCGCCGCCCACCGTGGCGCTGAGGCCGCTGGCTGCATTTGCAAAACCACCGCCGACACTGGCGAATTGGAAGCCACTGGCGAGGTTGGCCGCGCCACCGCCCACGGTGGAATAATCGCCCGTCGCGCGGTTGCCATAGTTGCCGAGAATAATAGGGATGTCCCCGCCGCCGCCCACGGTGGCGGAACGTCCGCTCGCCACGTTTCTGGCTCCGCCGCCGACGGTCGCCAACTGGCCGCTCGCCGAATTGGTATAGCCACCGCTGACAGTGGCGTAATCGTTCGTGGCCGCGTTGCCCGATCCGCCGCTGATGGTGGCGGCCAAACCGGATAAAATTTTATTCTGCGTGCCGCCGCCGATGAAGCCGTAGTCGCTCGCCGAACTGATGGTGTTTTGCTTGCCGCCCAAGATGGCGGCATACGCGGCGTTGCTCTGAATGAGGTTTGAAAACCCGCCACCTAAAGTGGAAAGTAGCGATGAATTTTCAACCCGGTTCAGCCAGCCGCCCAGGATAGCAACATAGGTGGCATTAGTGCCGATGCTGTTGGCGTTGCCCCCGGCGATGACCGAATGCCATGCTTGGTTAAAAATTAAATTGTCGTGTCCTCCGCCAATCACCGAGTAGTGGGCAAGGGAATGAATCTGGTTCTGTTCCCCACCCCCAATGACGGTCGCGCCCGCCCCGTTGATAAGATTGGCGCCGCCGCTGACAATGGCCGCATTGACGCTGCTCTCCATGGCGTTGTTGAAACCGCCGCCGATGAAGGAACTGGGTGCATTGCTGCGAATCGAGTTTGCGTAACCTCCCGCCACGGTGGAATAACTGGAAGTAACGCTGTTTGAATAAACCAACGACCCGCCGCCACCGATGCTCGCCCCCTCAAAGCCAGCTCCGATAAAGTTGGCCGGTGAACCGCCGATCACGTTCGGCGAACCACCCGCAGTGGGCTCGAGGCGCAGCGCTCGCACCCCATTCGCCTTGATCTCCACCGCTTGGTTATTCGTGCTGCCGAGAAAATTTCCCGCGCCCACATTGTTGCCGCCAAGCTGCCAAAAATTTCCCGCCGTCAGGCCGTTCAACTGCGCGGCGTTCACATTCGTCACGCCGCCGCCGTTGCCGGTGAAAACATTGCCGGGATTGTTCAAAGTCACCGCCTGCGAATACGTCCCCGCCAGGTTCGCCGACGACACCGCGCCGACCAGGTTGCTCGCGCCGCCCGCGAAGATCGCATACGGCGTGGCCGTGAGCGCCTGCCGGGGCGCGAGCAACGTGAAGCCGCCGCCGCCATTCGTCCGCACACCGATGTCCAGCCAGCGCGGCGCGCCGGGAAACACGCCCGTCCCAAAATCCAGCGTCACGGTGAACAGCCCGTTGCTCACCGCCGCGGCGGAATTGGTGATGAAGCCGCTCCCCTGCTTGCTTCCCCCCCCCGCCGCGTCATAGACGGCGAACTGCAAATCATAGCTGCCGTTGGCGGGAGCCGCGCCGTCGTTCAACCGGCCTTGGTAGGTGAAGGCCGTGCCTTGGGCGAACGCGGTTGAGAGTTGTGAGTTGAGGGTTGAGAGCAGGAGCAACGCGAGCGAGCAGCGCAGGAATAGTTTCATAGTCGGATTAGATTTGAACCTTGGGGCTGACGGTAGAAAAGTTCCCACAACTACCCGAGACAGTCAAAAGTATAGTGGTGCCTTAATTCAGAATCGGAGCGCGGGTCTATGACCCGCAGCGGCCACGCCCAAACCGAAACCGTTGCCAATAAACGGTGACGTTCGGAAATCTGGAACGGCGGCGGCTCACAGAGCCGCGCTCCGCGAATTCAGGCAATACCAAAAGTAAAAACGTCTCATTGCCCGTCGCCGCCGTTCCGCTAGAATCAACGCCTGTGAAATCAAAAGGCAAAGTCTATTTAGTCGGTGCGGGGCCGGGCGACGCGGGGCTGCTCACGTTGCGCGGCGCGGAAGTGTTGCGCGGCGCGGAAGTGGTCATCGCCGATGTGCTGGCGAATCCCGAACTCCTCCGCCACGCGCCCGCCTCGGCGGAAATCATCGCGCGCGGCAACCACAAACGCGATGGCGGCTGTTCGCAGGAACAACTCACCGCCCTGATGCTCGAACGCGCGCGCGCCGGAAAAATCGTCGTGCGGCTCAAGGGCGGCGACCCGTTTATTTTTGGACGCGGCGGTGAAGAGGCCGAGGCGCTCGCGGCGGAAAAAATTCCGTTCGAGATTGTGCCAGGCGTTTCGTCCATCACGGCGGTGCCGAACTACGCGGGCATTCCCCTCACCCATCGCGACCATTGCTCCAGCTTCACCGTCTTCACCGGCCACAGCGACGCCGCCGATCCGGCCACGGCCTTGCGCCACGAACAGATCGCCAAAATGCCCGGCACAAAAGTCGTGCTGATGGGCGTGGAAAATCTCGCCGACTGGTCGCGCTCGCTCATCGCCAAAGGAATGTCCGCCGAGACGCCCGTGGCCGTCATCCAATCCGGCACGCTCGGCAAACAAAAATCCGTCAGCGGCACGCTCGCGACGATTGCGAAGCTGGTGGCGGAAAAGAAAATCGTTCCGCCCGCGCTCACCATCATCGGCGACGTGGTGACGCTGCGCGGAAAATTAAATTGGTTTGAAAACCTTCCGCTGTTCGGCAAAAAAATCGTGGTCACGCGCCGCACCGGCCAGGCGGGGAAATTTGCCGAACAACTCCAGCGCCTCGGCGCGGACGTGCTCGAAGTGCCGACGATTAAAATCACCGAACCGCTGGAAAAAATGGCCATCGTGGACGCGTTGCTGGAAATCAATTCCTACGAATGGCTCGTCTTCACCAGCGCGAACGGCGTGACGGCGTTCTTCGATATGTTCTTCAAGCGCTTTCAAGATTTGCGCGACCTGGGCGGCTGCCGCATCGCGGCGGTCGGGCCGAAGACGGCGGCGGCGTTGCGGGCGCTGCACTTGCAAGTGGATTTGCAGCCGGAAGAATACATCGGCAAAAAAATTGTGGCCGAGTTCAAAAAGTTTCAAAACATTGAGAACGTCAAGCTGTGCCTGCTGCGCGCCGAGGTGGCGAACAAAGATTTGTTCGACGCCCTCATGGAAGAAGGTGCCATCGTGGACGACATCGCGGTTTACCGCACGGTCGCGGAAACCGAAGACCGCACCGGCGCGGCGGCGCGACTGCTGGAAGAGGGCGCGGACTGGGTGACGTTCACCAGCAGCTCGACGGTGGAACATTTCCACGCGCGGTTTGATCTACCAAAGCTGTTGAAGAAATTTCCGCAACTGAAACTTGCCGCCATCGGCCCGGAGACGAGCAAAGCCATCGCCGCCCTTGGCCTCCAGCCCGCGCTTGAAGCGAAGGAGCACACGACCGAGGGATTGATCGCGGCGCTGCTGAAGGCGAAGTGAGTTTGCGCCCGCCAATATAAAAACGTCCTCCAACCCGGCGGCAAATCGCCGCGCAGACGCGCTGGTAGGACTTTAGCCGGAACCATGCAGCAAGAATTTTTTTAACCACAGATGGACACAGATAAAATCGCCTGGGGGAAGCCGTTGCTTGACGCCACTAAACAGTGACCCACTCGTCTCTGACGGAAACTCACCAAGACCCAGCCCCATCTGTGTCCATCTGTGGTTTCAAAGGCATGGGTTCGGTTTAGAATTGTAAAAATTTCTTTTCGCGCCGCCGCCGCTGCGGCAATCTTGCTGGACAAAATATCATGCCCGCCAAAACAATCATCACGCCGGTTTTGCGCTTCTGGGGATTTGAGCGGCATCCGTTCGACGACCAGGTGTTGCGCGATGACGATCTGGGACTGTTCGTGGATCGCGACACGGAGGTGCGGCGGCTGCAAAACGCGTTGAGTCATTCATTGTGCGGCGTCTTTGGCGCGCAGGGCGTGGGCAAAAGTTCGGTGCTGAACAAACTGGTGTTGCTGACGTTGAAGGAGGGCTACGCCGTCGTCACCGTGCAAATGACCGGCACCAGCGAGAACCTGCTCTACCGCGAAATTCTGGCGGCGGTGTTGCAGCAGGTGGTTGCGGGCAACATCAAGGTGGCAGCCAAACTGAAATTGAAGGCGGATCAGGAATTTGAGCGGGTGCAAAACAGCATCAAATATACTTCCTCGGTGGAGGCCGCTGGCGAAGTGGGCTGGAAGGCGTTGCTGAATCTCGCGGTGAAGACGGGCATCAAACATCAGGAGGAGCGCGAGTTGGCGAAGCACACGGAAGAGACGGCGGTGGAGTTGATCCGCGAGATCGCCCGGAATGCGAAGGAGCCATTCGTGGTGGTGATTGATAATTTGGAGCGGGCGAAATATATGCTCAATAACAAGGACGCCTATTTCCGCTTCATCACGAAGTTCGCGCAGACGATTGACACTACTTTTTCCGAACTGGGCGTGCCATTTGTCGTGTCGCTCGACCAGAGTTTTCCCGACCGGATTGACGGCTTTCTGCCCGGAGCCGAGGAGGCGTATTCGTTTTCATTCGGCCAACTGGTCGAGGTCAAGGTGTTTCCGCCCGGCGACTTTTTCAAAATCATCAGCAAGCGGCTGGCGCATCGCAAATGGCCGGGCAGCGTGGATGACTTCATTGAACCAGATGCGTTCTGGGCCTTGATGCTTGCTACCAGCGGGCATCCCCGGCGGGCGTTCGCCGTGCTGCGCGAAGCCATGGAATTGATCGCCGCCAAGAGTTCAAAAAAGAAACTCCGGCTGGAACATCTGCGCGCCGCGATTGATGAGTGTGGCGAGAAATTGGCGGAGACGGACGTGCGGATTTTTCAGTTCCTCACCGCCAACGGCCCACACTCTTCCTCGGATGATAAATTTATGAAGGCCGCAGGGATTGGCCGCGCCCATTTGCGAACCCGGCTGGCCGAGCTTCAAAACAAAAACCTGCTGGCTGTTGAAGAAGAAACCAGCGGCAGCGCGAAAAAAGACATTTACTTTGTCCAAGATATTGAATGGGTCTAGGTGATGGCGGTGATGGCGGTGATGGCGGTGATGGCGGTGATGGCGGTGATGGCGGTGATGGTCATCCTTTCAAACCAACAGAGTGGCTGCCCTGTTTTCTTTGCAACTCCAACCCTACGCGCCCCAATAATTATTTCTTCCCCGGCAGCGGCGGCTTGGCGTCCGGCTTTTTTTCCCTCGGAACGAACGGGCGGCGCACCCATTTTGCATTCCGCATTTCCGGCGTGAGCGTGAAACGGAATTCTTTCAGGAACGGTTCGGCGGGCGCGATGATGTTCACCGGCAACCGCGAGAAGGTGTCTTTGTAAGCCAGCCGCACGGCGCGCAGGCCGAGGCGGAAACCTTTTTCTACACGACCATAAAGTTCGTCGCACATGATGGGGCAGCCGGATTCCGCGAGGTGCAGGCGGATCTGATGCGTGCGGCCCGTGAGCGGACTCGCCTCGATGAGCGTGAAGCGTTCGTTCTGGTCGAGCACGCGGAAATGCGTCTTGGCGTCCTTGCCTTCCTCGCCGCGATCCACGCGCATCTTGCCGAACTTCGCCGGGTCGGGGCCGATGGGCAGGTCGCACGTCCATTCGTTTTCGCGCGGCTGGCCTTCGACGACGGCGAGGTAGGTTTTTTCCATGCGGCGCGATTCAAACAAATCACCGACGGCGCGCAACGCACCTTCGCTCTTGGCAAACAGCAAGACGCCGCTCGTGTCGGCATCGAGCCGGTGGACGTGGCGGAGGTATTTTAGATTCCGCGAATACGCCCAGAAATCCGGCGTGCGGAGGGAGGAATCAATCGCGGCTTGGAGATTCCAGTTCGTCTGCCGCCACGAGTGCGGCACGAGCATCCAGCCGCGCGGTTTATCAATCGCGATGACGGAACGATCTTCAAACAGAATGGGAATCGGTTCGCAGTCGGGCAATTCGATGTCTTTAGTTTTGGCCATGGTAAAATATTTTTTTTAATTTCTAGGCGGGGAAAACTTCCGCCGCGCGGCTTAAAGCCTTTCTAAAAATGTAGCGTCGGCCATCTTGGCTGACGTAGAGCTGGGCTTCCAGCCCGGCGGAAAAAAACTCACATCAATCTGCGTCGTTAAAAATTTCCCCAGCCGCAAACATTGTCGGCGTTTTTTCCGGGCGGCTGGAAGCCGCCCTCTACGGCAGGCACGGATGCCTGCCGCTACATTTTACGACTGCCCCTCAAAGATACGCTTTCAACCAGTGGTCGTAAATCATCTTGAGCGTGATGAGCGTGACCATCGTGAGAAAAACAGGGCGGATGAATTTCGTGCCGCGCGAGATGACCATGCCGCTGCCGAGCCGTGCGCCGATGGTTTGTCCCGCGCCCATCGTGACGCCAGCGAGGAACCAGACTTTTTGCGCGAGCAGGAAGACGAGCAGCGAGGCGACGTTGCTCGACCAGTTGAGTGCTTTCGTGTTAGCGGTGGCTTTGCTCAAGTTGAAACCCAGCCCGAGCATGAAGGCCAGCGCGAGAAATGTTCCCGTGCCCGGCCCAAGGAATCCATCGTAAAGCCCGATGCCGAACGCGAAGATGAAATCAAACTTCACACGCGAGATGCGCGGGTGGATGTCTTTTTCGCCGAGCTGCGGTTTCAGCCAGACAAAGATCGCGACGGCGAGCAGGACGAGCGGGAGAATTTTTTTCAGAAGCTGCGTGTCGAACGATTGCACGAGCAACGTGCCGATGAGCGCGCCGAGAAATGCCAGCAGCCACGCGCGCCGAAGTTCTTTCAGACTCAACGCCCCCGCCCGCGCGAAATGAATCGTGGCGCTGGTGGAGCCGAACGTGGATTGAAATTTATTTGTGCCGAGCGCGGTCACGGGATCGGCGCAAATGTTCAGCAGCATCGGCAGCGTGAGCAACCCGCCGCCGCCGGCAATCGTGTCCACGAACCCGGCGATCAGGCCGGTCACGAACAGGAGAATAAATTGCCACCACTCAAACATCGCCGGAGTCTAGCGGCGCGCGGGGAAAGTGCAAACGAACGAACGTGTGGGTAGTGTCCTGGTTTGAAACCGGAGCGCGGGTCTGTGACCCGCAGCCACTTGGTTTGCAAACCGACGCGCTGCGGCTCACAGAGCCGCGCTCCGAAATCCGCCGCCTCACGGAGTGCGGATGCGGTAGAAGCGGTAGAGGATGTTCGTCGAGGCGGTGTCGGTGAACAGGAGCAGTCCGCCGACCGGCGTGTTGGTGATCAGCGGCGTCCAGGTTTTCAGATTCGTCGTGGCCTCGACGATGTAGCTCGCACCATCGCTGCCCGACGCGCTCAGGTGAAATTTGCGGGCGGCCACGCCAGCGGAATTAGCCACCCACTGCGCCACGGCGGGCGCACCGAGCGAAGCGTTCACGTCGAAGGTGTTCGTGGCGAACGCCGCGCCATCCGTCACGATGACGGTCACGGTGAAGGTCCCGTTCGTCG
>JAYVQV010000273.1:0-2024 GCA_043776855.1 Limisphaerales bacterium
CCGGCACAATTCAATCCGAATTCCGAAGTTAGAAACTCGGGGTTGATAATTTCCGCAGTGTCCGCAGCGGCTTCCCTCTCCCCTCCGAGGGGAGAGGGAGACCGCACGCACGTCCGCTGAATTTTTTAGCGGCGGATTTTCAATTTCGGGGTTCGGGTTCAATCCATCCATTCACCCAGAACCGTGCCTGCGGGATTATTTTAGATGGAGACAGGCGCGACGCCTGTCCTACAAGCGCGTCAGTGGAAGTTGATCATGTTGGCCGTCCGGTCCGCATCGTTGACCGCCCAGAGATTGAGCGGGTCGAAGGCCGCGCCGTATTTGTAGTAGCGCGTGCTGCCATCGGCGAAGGCGTAGTTCGCACCGCCGCTACCCGAACCTTTGCCACGCCCGGAATGGCTGTCTTGCGCGACGGCTCCGGCGAAGTCGTCGCCGTTGCCGGCCAGCATATCCATGTAGAAATCGCCGCGCTCCGCAATTTTTTCGCCGAGCAGAACGGTTTCGCTGGGATGAAGAATTTCATTTTCCTTGATGCCGTTCTGATAATTACCCGCCATGTAGTCAGCGAAATCCGCCGCGTTCAGCTTGTGCGAAAAAAAGTCATTGAAGCCATTGATGAAATAGCTGCGCGGCGCGGCGTCGGCGATGTTGTTGGAGACCCCGATGGTGGACGGGAAATTGGTAGTCTCGCTCAAGCAGACCAGCATCTTCACGTTCTTGCCGTAGTAATCGTAGAACTTCATCGGCCAGCGTTCGGTGCGGAGGCGCGGCGGCAGCGCGCCGTGGCTGTCGTCCACATACAGCCGCATCGCGAGGCCGAGCTGGCGGAGATTGTTGTTGCAGGAAATCCGTTTGGCCGTCTCCTTGGCCTTGGCGAGCGACGGCAGCAGCATCGCCGCGAGAATGGCGATGATGGCAATGACCACGAGCAGTTCAATCAGGGTAAATGCCCGGCGACGAAAATGTTTTTGTTCTTGAAACATCCACCAGCACAGACGCCGCCCAAGTCCGGCTGGTTAAAAAAATTTAGAGCGTGTTTGAAAATGACAGAAGCATCCACTCCTCCTCGTCGTCGTTCTCGTTCTCGCAACCTCCGAAAAATCGAGGACGAGGACGAGGACGAGGACGAAAACAATATTTTCAGACCGGCTTTTAGCCGGAACGATGCCGTAGAAAATGGGGAGCGCAGCCGCCCCGGCTGTGGTTCGGCGCGCCCTCGCGCCGAACCCGAACGCATGAAGGCCAACCGAATAGTGAATGGTTTTCGTCCGCCCGAGCGAGCCGCGAGGGCGCGGCTCGCTGCGCCCGAGGCGGGCGCGCTCCCCAATTCAACGGCATAATCCCGAAATTATTTTAGCAAGCCAAGCTGCTTCGGCGTGAGCAGCCACGCCAGCGTGGCGGAGCGGGCGTAGCGCAATTCGTCAATCTCCAGCTTCGCCAGGCCGCCCTTCCGCAAATCAATCGCCGCCGTCGTGCTGCCGGCGATGAGCAGCGAAATCAGCCGGCTTAGGTAAGGCTCATGGCCGACGAGTAAAATATTTTTTGCGCGAGCACCGAGGCCGTTGAGTTCTTCAATCAAAAGTTTCGGATTACCTTCCGGCGCAAGGTGGTTGGTCAGGATAAGTTTGCGACGGAGTTCAAACGCCTCGGTCACAATCTGCGCCGTCTGCCGGGCGCGCAGCAACGGGCTGGACACGACCGCGTCGAACTTCAGTTCCAGCGCGCGCATCGCCTCGGTGGAGCGCCAGAGCTTTTGTTCGCCCTTGCTGGACAGCGGACGGTCGGCGTCCGGCAAATTTTTCGGCAACCGGTCTTCACCCGGATCGGAGGCGATGGCGTGGCGGAGAATGAAAAGGTTCACGATTATTTCTTGGCTCCAAACGGCGAGGACGCCAGCACCACGCGCGGAAATTTTTCCCGGGCTTTCGCCGCCGTTTTTGGCGCGGCCAGCGCGATGAATTCCGCCTGGCTGCGGCAGGGCTTTTCACCGTTGGCAATTTTGGCGCGGCGATAAATGCCGTCCG
>JAYVQV010000274.1:0-2019 GCA_043776855.1 Limisphaerales bacterium
GATGACGCGGGCATCCAGCAGCACATGATCGAGAAGCTGCTCAAAGATTTCCCGCAGATCAGCGCGGCCATCGGCGCGGACAATTCCCTGGCTAAAAAACTTTCGCCGATGCTCGGCCAAAATTTAATTGATGGGTTGAAAGGCAGAATCCATAACCGGTTCAGTCTGCATAATGTTGGAGATTTGCCGGGACATGAATTTCATGGAAATCAGTGGACGAAAGTCGGCGGAAAAATGTCGGGCGGCGATTTGCGCCGCCGCATCCGCAAAGAAACTGGCATGGGCAACGATGAAGCAAAGCAGTTGGTGACAAACTTAAAACTTCATCAAGGCGACAACGTGGTGCATAAGCATGACGACGTTGAGCGTGTCCGTCAGGAAGTCGAAAAAATAAAATCGGGGGCGGCACCGGTTCCAGAATCCAAAGAGCCATCTGCCATCGCGCAAAGACTTTTTCTTGACGGCAAAAAAACTTACGGGCTTGAAAGCAAACCCGCGCGATTTACAGAGCGTGGATATGTCCATGAGGGCGTTGTCTCCGATGGCTTCAAAAAGGATTGGGAGACGGATTCCAGCGCGCTTCGGAGCGAAGGCTGGAGTCGTTATGAAAACAATTGGGGTCAAGACATCATGCAGCACACCGTGCCGCATGGGAATTTGACTGACCGCGAAGGGAAAATGCTGTGACGCTATATCTTTTCCAACAAAAACCATTTTCCCGTGCCAGACTTTTTCAATTCCAAAATTCACCCAATTTTATCACCGCATGAAAAGTTCTATTCTAAATCGCGATGCCGCCGGCGGCTTTCAACATCCCGCCGATGGCTGGTATCAGATCGAGGCCAAGGGCTTTCACCCCGCCATCGCCGGTGACGGCACGAAGGTGGTGCAGGTTATTGATGACCAGTGCATCCAATCCTGCGTCAACCGTTTCAACGCGGACAGCGACGCGCGCAAATTCCGGCACGGCGGCGAGATGATCGTGGACCGCGAACATCTGCGCCACACGCCCAACGGCGATTCCTCCGCGCTCGCCTGGACGAACCGTTTGCGGACGACGCCCGATGGCAACGGCATTGATTCAACGCAACGCTGGACCAGCGAAGGCAAACCGCTCGTCGACGGCGGTGTGCTGCGTTTCTTCTCCACCGAATACGAAGGCGCTATGGAAGAAGTTCCGGCGGCGAAAATCCCGGTGGAGATCCAAAATAAATTCAAAGGTTACACCTTTGTGCGCCCGCTGGAACTCACCGGCCTCTCGCTGACGAACCAAAATAATAATCGCGGACAAAAGGGAATCACCAACCGGTCCGGGGCCGAACTGGCCAATAAAACTTTCACCGGCTCTCGTGAGCCGGCGGACAAACAACAACAACAAAATAAAGGACAAAAAATGAAATCAGTCTGCACATTGCTTGGCTTGTCCGCCGAAGCGGATGAACAATCCGTTCACGCGGCCATCGCCACGCTCAAAAACCGCATCACCACGCTTGAGCCGTTGGATGCGGCCAACCTCACGCTCAAGAACCGCGTCACCGCCCTCGAAGGCGAACAGTGCGAAGCCCTCATGGACGCCGCCGGCCTCGATGCCGACAAGGACAAAACCAAACGCGAGAGACTCAAACCCGTCCTCTGCGGCATGAAAAACCGCGAAGAGCGCACGGACTTTCTGAAAGACATCGTGCGCGTGGAAAAACCGCTGGCCGGCCGCGCGCAGCATCAGTTGCACAACCGCGACTCGAAAGTTCCCAGCGCCCAATCGGGCGGCGAAAACGAAGCGCAAGACAAGGCGTTCAAAATCCAGAACCGCGCCACCGAACTGCAAGGCAAGGGCATCCGGTTTGCCAGCGCGTTCGCGCAGGCCACGCGCGAGTTCCACGCCGGGCAGATCAAGTAATTCAAAACCATCAACCAAAAAATAATCGAATAAAATAATATGAGTGCAAACGCATTAAGCGCCGGCAGCCCGCTCCTCCGTGATACCACGGTGGATCTTTCGGCCAGCATCGGCAGAACCGT
>JAYVQV010000275.1:0-7731 GCA_043776855.1 Limisphaerales bacterium
GCTGAACGTGATCGCCAGCGGCGTGTCGTAGCACAGTGCCGTCGCGCCGTTGTTCGGCGAAAGCGTCACGCCGGACATCGTGGAGTTCACCAGCAGCGAGGCGACTGAACTCGTCACCGAGCCGGCGGCATTCGTAATGATGACGAAATAATTTCCAATGTTCGTCGCCGCCGCGCTGGCGAGGTTGTAGCTCAAACTGGTCGCGCCGGAAATGGCGTTGGCCCCAAAATACCACTGATACGCCACCGCCGGCACGCCAGTGGCCGTCACCGCGAACGTGGCCGACTGCGTGCTCGTCACGACGAGACTGACCGGCTGGACGCTGATGGACGTCGGCACATAGACCGTGAGCGTCGCGCTGTTGGTGACGACGCCTGCAATGTTGCTGGCGACGATGGAATAAACATAGCCATTTTGTGCATACTGCACATTGGTCAAAACCAAAGTGGTGTTCGTCGCGCTGGTGATCGGCGTTCCGGTTTGATCCAGCCATTGCAAAGTCGGAACCGGCACACCGGTGGCGGACGCGCTAAACGTTCCCGTATTTCCTTGGATCACCGTGATGTTGGTGGGGCCGGTGATGGCCGGAGCCTGATTACCGGCGGCGACGGAAAGATTCATGCTGTTCGTCACCATGCCCGCGCTATTGCTGGCCACGAGCGAATAGGCGCCGCTGTCGGCGGTCTGCACGTTGGCGATGCCGAGGCTCGCCGTGGTGCTGCCGGAAATGGTCGCGCCGTTTCCATTCACGCCATCCGTCGAGTTCACGCCGTTGTAGCGCCATTGATAGGACGGAGTCGGCACACCGCCAACGGTCGGGCTGATGGCAACGGTGTCGCCGACATTCGCGGACTGGTTGTTCAAGCCGGTGATGCTCGGCGTGACAATGACCGAGAGCGTCATGCTGTTCGTCACTGCTCCCACCACGTTCGTGGCGATCAAAGAATAGACCCAGCCGTTTTGGGCATACTGGACGTTGTTGAGCGCAAGCGACGCGCTGGTCGCGCCACCGATGTTCACGCCATTGGTCTGCCATTGAAACGCCGCCGCCGGATTCGCCGTCACCGTCGGCACAAGTGTGGAGCTGGTTCCCGCAATGACCGTCCGGTTGGTCAAGTTGTTGATGACCGGCGCGGCATAGACGTTCTTCGTGACCGTGATCTGGCTCATGTCAATTGTCGGATTGAAACTGATGCCCTTGTTGGCGACGCCGATGGCCAGCCCGTCAAAATAATTTCCATTGTTGATGTAACTCGCCACGGCAGCCGACGTGCCGCCATAAGTGCAGACCAAATTTCCATTCACATCAGACAGGCTGTTGGTCAATGCAACCTGTCCCGCCGCGACCAGCAAGATGGTGAAGGACATCGTGTATTTCGCACCGGGAACCAACGTCGGTCCGCCGGTGAAATTCGCCCCAAGCTGCGTGCCGCCGGGCGCGTTATACAAGCCTGTGCCCGAACCGCTGAACAGCAGATCTTGGTTCGCATTGTTCGCACTCGTCTGATTGGTGCGGGTATAAACTTTGGAGGTCAGCGTATTGGAAGAAAGTTGCGCCGCGTAGCCCTGCCAGTTCTGGACAAATCCCGTAGGGAAGGTGGTGGCCGATCCCAGACCCGCGTTGACCAGCCACGGAGACACCCCCAGCGGCGCGACGCTGGGACTGCCGGAATAATACAAGCCGGCGCAAATCGTCGAACCGCTGCCGCCAATCAGCAACGTGCCGGCGCTATTCGTGAACGCCACCGTCAGCGTGATGCTGTCGCCGACGCTCACCAACTGGACGGGCGTGCTGGCAAAAATCGCCTGCGCCTCGATGTAGCCGGCCGTGGTGTTGCCACCAAGTTTGACGGTAAATTTGCCGGAGCCGATGGAACACGTCCGACCGTCTTTGGTGCTGGCCAGATCATAGCTGGTGCTGGAGGCGTTGGCGGTTCCGCCCGGCGTGCTCGTGGCGTTCGTCGTGCTACCATTGTTAAAGTTGTCATTGAAGATGGTCGTCTGGGCCGATGCCACGGAAGCAATCATCGCCAAGGGTGTCATCACGAGCAGGAGGCAGTTTTTTAGACGCATAATTAAACAATGTTTAAGGATAGGGTTGGGGGTCGTTTTGAGATTAGCCGCGATCTGCCCCGCGTCACCGCCGAATAGCTGCAAATGAATTTGAAATTTGTGCAGTCAGCGGATTTCCAGCGTGGCATTCGTGGAAGCGAACTGGCTCACGCCGTTGGGCGTGATGATTTTTGAATTTATCAGCCGCACATTCTGCGCGTTGAAAATTCCAAACGGTTTGTCCGCCGTGATGTTCACATTTTTCAAAAGCACATTCGTCACGTTCATCTCCGGCAAACCCCAGATCAGTCCCGCGCGCCGACCCTTCGCCACCGTCGCCGTGAGGTTGCTAAAAATAAAATCACGATAGACCGGTGTGCGCTCCGTGATGACGGCGGCGGGATAGCTCCCGGCGATTTCCGGCGTGAGCTTCGTCAAATCGCGGAACGATTTTTCCTTCGCCATGTAGCTGGCGTAAATCAAAATCGGAATCCCCACGTTCGTCATGCTCAAGTTCAAATACTTCATGTCCTGCACCACGCCGCCCCGATCGCGGTCGGTCTTAATGCGGATGCCCGCCTCGGTGTTGTTGAAAGTGCAGTTGACGACGGTGATGTTCGACACGCCGCCCGACGTGTAGCTGCCGATGCTCACGCCGTGGCCGAAGCCGTAGTGACAATTTGTGATGAGCACATCGCTCGTGTTGCCGCCGCAGGTAAAATTGTCATCACCCACGCTCACGTCACAGTCCGCGATCAAAATATTTTTCCCCTTCACGTCGCACGCATCCGTGTTGTGGCTGGGCAAAACCGGATCGTCGGAAGCCGGCGCGCGAATCGTCACGCCGCGCACGGTCACGTCCTGCATTTTTCCACCGAGCGCGATGTGAAACATCGGCGAGTTTGACAACGTGATGCCCTCGATAAGCAACCGCTCACAGTTCGACGGCGAAATCATTTTCGGACGCCGTGCGCCCGGCGTCGTCTTGGCGAACGGCCACCACGCCGCGCCCTGCCCGTCCATCGCGCCGTCGCCGGTAATCGCCACGTCATGCAATTTGTCACCGCTGATGAACGTCTGCGGATTCACCGTGCCGCCCGGATATTTTTCCAGCGGCAACATCCGCAGCAACGCACCACGGTCGAGATGTAAATTGATTTGGCTCGCGAGTTGAATCGGTCCGCACAAAAAAATTCCCGCCGGAATTTTCACCACGCCACCGCCCGCCGCGCTCGCGGCCTTGATGGCGGATTGAATCGCGACCGTGTTCGTCGCCACGCCGTCGCCGAGTGCGCCAAAATCTTTCACGCTGAAAACTTTTTCAGGAATCTTCGGCAACGCCGGGTTCACCTGCGCCTGCCCGGACAGAACCAAAGCCGACAGCACGGCAAAAATGAAACTGGAAGTCTTCATGGTAAAAGTTCGTGACGGAAATCAGTCCTTGCCGCCAGCCGCTTTCTTCGGCTCGGAGGTTTTTTCTGTGACCGCCGCCGGGTTTGGCTCCGCGAGCAGATGCGGTGCGAGTTCCGGCACGGTCTTGCGAATTTCCGCCACCACCAATTGCGCCATCAGCAAGCGCCCCACCCCGGCGAGATGCGTGCCGTCAATCGCGTTCGTGCCGTCCACGGTTTTGATCGGGCTGAACTTCTCGCACTCGACGCGCCCGACCTTCTCGTAATATTCTTTGCTGCGGTCGTGCAATTCGATGAGGGGAACATTTTTCTCCGCCGCAATTTTCCGCACCGCCTCCGCGTAAGGCACGAGGCTGGATTTAATTTTGCCGGGATTCGCCTTGTCCCACTGGCGGCGCGCGAGCGGCGTGACCAGCACCGGCTTCGCGCCGAACGCTTTGGCATCGTCCACATATTGCTTCATGTCGGCGACGAACGTCGGCATATCGGTGGAGCGCCCCGGTTTGCCCGGCTCGTTGTTGTGACCGAACTGGATGAAATAATAATCGCCCCGCAACGCCAGTGCGTTCGTCCAACGCCCCTCGTTTTTGAAACTCATCGTGCTGCGCCCGTTCATCGCGGCGTTGACCACTTCTACGTCCGGCGCGACGAGCTGCTTCAATCCGTAACCCCAGCCGCCCTGATCGTTCATCGTGGAATCGCCGATGAGAACGATTTTAATTTTATGCGCTACGTTTGTAGTCACGTCCGCCAGCGCACCAAAGCAAAAGAAAATTGCCGCTAGAAAAATAAATTTGAATTTCATGCCGCCATGTTAGACGAGCCGGTTCCCGATTCCGTTTCCAAAATCTGCAAAGCCCATTGAAATTTGGGCGGGCGCAAATGAATCCGGAAACATTCGGAGCGCCGAGCACCCGCTCGGCGCGTTGGAAAAATCCCGGTTCTTGCCGAGCAGGTGCTCGGCGCTCCATGGCTGGCAGGGTCGTCCTGAAAAACTGCAACCCACAGGCAAGATGCCTGTGCCACTCCGCTGCGCGCCAGTCCAAGACTTTCAACTGCACGGTTGTTCTTCCATTGAACTCATTGATGCCCGGCGCGAACGCGAGGTCAAACTTGCCGACGGGCAGCGAACCGTTGCCCGCGTTCCACCAGACGGCCTCGAACATTTCCGATTTCCGATTTCCGATTTCCGATTTGTCTTTTTCCATCGGCAATTGCTCCACCCACATCTTGACGTGCTGCTTGTTCGCGCCCATGCGGAGCAGCGGTTTCTTGTGCGTAAGATTGCGCGCGTAGAATTGCAGCGCCGGATTGCCCATGCCGGTTGGTTTTAATTTTTCCAACTCGGCGAGCGAATCCAGATTCAAATCCGCCAAGGAAATTTCCGCGTCCAGACGCAGCGGCGGCTGCAACTCTTCCAGCTTCAATTTTCGTTTCGCGATTTCATTCAACCGCTGCCGCAACGCGTCCACCTTGTCCGGCTTGATGCTCAAACCCGCCGCCATCGCGTGGCCGCCGTGTTTCACCAGCAAGTCATCGCACTCGCGCAACGCGGCGGCGAGGTCGAAGCCCGCGATGCTCCGGCCTGAACCGCGCATCTCGCCATTCTCGCCACCGATGATAAAAGTAGGACGATAAAATTCCGACAACACGCGCGACGCCACAATGCCGACCACGCCGATGTGCCACAGCAATTCCGCCTCGACGATGACGAAGTCGCGTTGCGCGTCGAACTTGGAACGCAGCGTGCCGAGGACGGCCTCGGTGATGCTCTTCTCAATTTTCTGCCGCTCACGATTTCGCGCGTCGAGGTTTTGCGCGAGCGGCATGGCGGCGTCCAGAGTTTCCGCGAGCATGAGTTGCAAGGCTTCCTCCGCCGTCTCCAAACGCCCAGCGGCGTTCAAGCGCGGCGCGATTTGAAAACCAACATCGTGCGTCCCTAATTTTTCCGGCGACTGCGCGACTTGTTTCAACGCGAGGATTCCCGCGCGCTGCGTCGTGTTTAATTTTTCCAAACCAGCGGTGACAAGAATCCGATTCTCGCCAACAAGCGGAACCAAGTCCGCAATCGTGCCGAGCGCAACCAAGTCGAGCAGCGGGCGCAAATCAAATTCCGCAGCGCCGGGCAATCCGGTTTCGCGCCCGCGTTTCACTAGCGCGTGCGCGAGTTTGAAGGCGAGACCGGCGGAGCAAAGCTCGGTGAACGTAGCCCAGCCGTCCCGGCTGGCCGCAGCAGGCGAGACGCCTGCGCTACTTTGAAGCTGTGGATTGACGAGCGCCACCGCTTCCGGCGCGGGATTGGAAACTTGATGGTGGTCTAGAACGATGACTTCCACGCCTTGCTGCTTGAGCCACGCAATCGTTTCCACCGCCGTCGAACCGCAGTCCACGGCGAGCAACAACTTGACTGGAAATTTTTTCAGGCAATTTTCCACGCCGTCGCGGCTCAAGCCGTAGCCTTCGTCCATGCGGTTCGGCAGATACGCGTCCGCGCGCCAGCCGAGTTGGCGGAGAACTTCGAGCAGGATGGTCGTGGAGGTGACGCCGTCCACATCGTAGTCGCCGAAGATGACGAGCGGCTCGTCGCGCTCGTGCGCGAGCAGCAGGCGCGCGATGGCGGCGTCCATGTTCGGCAGCAGAAACGGATCGGCGAGATTTTTCAGGCGCGGCGAAAGAAAGTTTTCAATGACCGCCGGCTCGCTGAAACCACGGTTGAGCAGGCATTGAGTGAGGAGCGGGGAAATTTTCAGGGACGCGGCGAGATTTTCCGCGAGCAGCGGTTGAGGCGGGGCAATCGTCCAGCGAAATTTCATTGCGGCCATTTAACCACGGACCCGCTGCGCCGCGCGACGAAAAAGGATTGATTAAATCTCCATTTCTCATTTTGCTTGTTTAGTCTTGGTTCGACGAAAATTTCTAAAACAAAAAGACGGGAAACAAAAGTGTGAAAGACGATTATAAGTTCGCCAACCGTTTTGAATTCGAGCAACCGCTCTGGGCGTCCGGCATCATACGCGTCGCGGGTGTGGACGAGGCGGGGCGCGGGCCGCTCGCGGGGCCGGTGGTGGCGGCGGCGGCGATTCTGCCGCCGCGCTGGTTGGCAACCGGTTTGCCCGCTGAACTCGCCGGCCTGAACGATTCCAAGCAGCTCACGGAAGCGCAGCGCGAAAAGTTTTTCCTGTTCATCACCACTTGCGGCGAGATTGAATTCGGCATCGCGGAAATCAGCGCGGCGGTGATTGATGAAATAAATATTTTACAGGCCACGCATCGCGCGATGAATGACGCGCTGGCAAAATTAAATCCCCTGCCCCCGCACGCGCTCGTGGATGGGCGTCCGGTGAAGACCTTGCGCGTGCCGCAGACAGCCATCGTCAAGGGCGATGCGCGGAGTTATTCCATCGCCGCCGCGAGCGTGCTGGCCAAGGTCACGCGCGACCGGCTGATGTTGGATTACGATGAGAAATTTCCCGGCTACGGTTTCGCGCAGCACAAAGGCTACGGCACGGCAAAACATCTCGCCGCCATTGCGCGACACGGCGCGTGTCCGATTCACCGGCTGACGTTTGCGCCGCTAAAACCGCCGGGGGCGCGGCGTCTTTGAACCGCCGTTGACCACGTCTTTGAAGAAACGGCTCACGCCGCAATCATCAGAAGTGGGGATACTCCGCCAGACACCGGGCTGCTACCTTTTGGCAAAATTACGCGCAACCCGACATCACCCAGCCAATTTTCGCCCCGCCCATAATCAACACTTGCGACCCAGCCAGAAAGAAACCATTGTTACCGCGTTCCACCACCACCACCATGAAAACCAAATCCATCCTCATCAAAATCCAAATCGTCGCCCTGCTAATGCTGTCGGGCATAATCAAACTGCAAGCCGCCGATGGAGTCTGGACGACCGATATTGACGGTAACTGGAGTGACATCGCCAATTGGAACGCCGGTGCCGGCCCCATCGCCGACGGCAGTGGCAACACCGCCAATTTCACCAACACCATCACTGTCGGTCGCACGGTCACGAGCGACGCGGTGCGCACAATTGGGAATCTCGTGTTCACCGGCTCCGGCGCGTTGAACTGGACGCTGACGAATTCCGCCGCCCTGACTTTGGCGACCGGCTCCGGCACGTCGCTCATTACGGTCAACAGCAACACCGCAACCATCAATGCTTCCGGCGCGGGCCTGGCTGGCGCTCAAACCGTGCTGAAGAATGGTGTCGGCACGTTAGCGCTGGCCTGGAACAACACTTATTCCGCCGGCA
>JAYVQV010000276.1:0-2013 GCA_043776855.1 Limisphaerales bacterium
TGCCGACTGCAAATCCCGGTGCAGTCCGTTCATCAAAAACAGCAGCCCGCCGAGTTGCTGTCCGAGGCCGTCGTGTAATTCCCGCGCAATGCGCGTCCGTTCCTGCTCGCCCGCCGTCGCGACGGCTTGTTCAAGTTCCCTGTGCTCGGAAATGTCGCGCACCAGTTCCGTAAAAAGCCGTCGTTCGCCCAGTGAATTTCACCAATGGACAACTCCATCGGAAACAGTGTGCCATCCTTACGCTGCCCCTCCAGTTCGTAGCCAACACCGATGAATTTAGCGTCCCCGGTGCGCAGGTAATTTGCCAGGTAGCTGTCGTGATTCTCCCGATGCGGCGAGGGCATCAGGAGACTCACGTTACATCCGATGACCTCCTCCGGCTTGTAGCCGAACATCTGGCAAGCCGCCGGATTGATGGACTCCACAATCCCGCGCTCGTCAATGGTGAAGATGCCTTCCACGGCGGTTTCAACGACGGCCCGCATCCGCTGCTCGCTGTCGCGCAGTGACTCTTCCACCCGCTTGCGCTCCGTGATGTCGGCGCGAATGGCGATGTATTGGCGCGGCTTGCCTTGGGCGTCGAGGAAGGGAACGAGGGTCGTGTCCACCCAATAGAAACTGCCGTCCTTCGCGCGGTTCTTGATTTCGCCGCGCCAGACCTTGCCGTGCGCAATCGTCCTCCACAGGTCGCGGATGAATTCCATGGAATGATGGCCGGAATTGATGATGCGATGATCCTGCCCCAACAACTCCTCGCGCGAGTATTTTGAAATCGCGCAGAACTTGTCGTTCACTTAGGTGATTTTGCCCCGCGCGTCTGTGATGGCGACAATGGCGTGCTCGTCGAGCGCCGCTTTCAGTTCGGCAAGTTCTGCTTCGAGATGTTGACGGTTATTCATAATCTCTCGCTGCGCAGACGCAGCGCAAATGATGCCCTTTGGTCATGTGGTTTTATTCAGTGCGCTTTGGCCCACTTCGCCCGCCACAAATCAACGAGGCCATGAATCTGATAAAAGTAAGTGCTGCGCAGAGACTCCATTGTTTCGAGCACCGGCTCATTCCAGCGAAGCGCAGCCGCATGATGGAAGAAGGGATGTATGCCCCACTCGATAAACGCGCCGAGTTCGTCGAGCGTGGCAAACGCTTCCGGGTGCTGAAGCCGGGCTGCGTCGCGAGCCGTCTGCAAATCCCAACCAAAGCGGCTCTGCTTCAAGGTTGCCGGAACTGTTTTCCACGGTTTGAGCGCCGATGTTGAAGGACGCTGGTTTGCTGGCAGGCTGTTCACCCACTTGAAGAATTTATCCATGAAGCTCAGATGGAATTTCAAGAATTCTTCGCCCGACCCCGGCGCGGGCGCGATTGCGCCTAGCGGCCACGGATTTATTGCGCGGCCTCCCTTGTTTGGCTGGCCGGGGAAATCGTGCCAGTTCATGTGTTCCATGACTAACGCACCGGGAATGTTGTTGATGATTGACATAGGTTTTTTTGGTTTTGCTGGCTGGTTGTTTCTCGCCGTCATCGTGACAGAAAAATCATTTTTTCTCGACGAGCTTCATGCCGCACTTGGGGCAATCTCCTGGTGCATCCTTCACCACTTCGGCGTGCATGGGGCAGGTGTATTGATGGGCGTGTTCGCCGCTGCTGTGTTCAGGTTCGGATTTTTTGCAGCCAGTCACGTTGAAGGCGGCAAAGCCGAGCGCCAGTGCTGCCATCGCTGTCAGTATCCATTTCGTTTTCATGTTTTGTCCTTTCTTTGGTTTGTTGTGGTTCAGTGAAGTTTGACCCGCCCGTTGATTTCATTTTTTGCCAGCAGGGTTGGTTTCGCCGGAGGGACACCGCACCACACTTCATTTTTGGATGACGTGCGTGCGGCGGTCTTTGGCAAATCTTTGGGCAGTTCGATGCCGTCGCGTTTCAAGTCGGCTTCGGGTGCGACGTCAGCGACCGTGCCGGGCGGCGATTTATACCAACCGGGGTCAGCACCGTTGGCGGGAAGTTCTTCGCGCACTTTCA
>JAYVQV010000277.1:0-7714 GCA_043776855.1 Limisphaerales bacterium
GCCATCTCGTAGCGCGGCAGCGCGAGCGCGTAGTTGCGCAGCCGGTGCGCGAGCACGCCGGTGTTGTATTGCGCCTCGAACCACGCGGGGTCGAGCGACGCAGACTGCTGATACCATTGCAGCGCGTCCGGCCACTTTTCATCCTGCTCCAGCAAGCGCGCCTTGGTGAACGCGCCGTTCGCCGCCGTGCGGTCGCCCGCCGCCGGCTTGCGCGGATTAAAATAATTGTAGCGCGCGAACACCGGGGCCGGCTCGACGACGGGCAACGGTTTCGCGGGCTGCACAATCGCCGGCTTCGCGGCGGGCGGCGCATCGGCGGCGGGCAACGGCGTCAAAGTTTGGCCGCGATACTTGGTGTCCGACGCGGTTTCATGCCGCGGCGAACCGCCAAAAACTTTTCCCCAGAAACTTTTCTTCGGCGCTTCTTCCGGCATCGGGGCTTCGAGCGGCGGTTCGGCGACGGCCACTTTCACCGGCGGCACAGTGGCGACGACGGCCTTTGGCGGCGGCGTGGTGACGATCACCGGCTCTGGTTTCACTGGCACGACTTGGGCGGGCAGCGGCTTGCTGGCGGGCAAGGTGGCGGCATTATTTTTTGGCGGCGCAGGTTTGGTTGCGACCGCCAGACGCTGCGTGGTGCCGATGATGATTTTCGGCGCGGGCTTGACTTCGGGCGGGTTGGCCCAGGTCGGCGTCTTGTCCGGCGGCGGCAACGTGACGGCGGCGACTTTCACTTCCGCCGGTTCCAGCGCGGCGATGAGCGAATTCACTTCCGCCAAGTTTGCGGAACGCGGCGCGAGGGCGACGTATTTTTTGTAATTCTCCAGCGCCGTTTTGTTGTCGTGCAAATGTTGCTGGCTCACCGTGGCGAGATTCAAAACTGCCGGGGCAAAATCCGCGTGCGCCTTGATGGCGGCGGCAAAAAATTTCGCCGCCTCCTGCGGCTTGCCGCTGTGGACACGCGCGAGGCCGAGGCCGTTGTAAGCCTCCGCCTCGTTTTGCTTGAGCGAGAGGACGGTGCTAAAACTGCGTTCCGCCGTGGCGACTTCACCGAGTTTCAACTGCGCGGTGCCGAGCTTGAGCCAGCCTTGCGCGTCATTCTGGCGGCGCAAGGTGTAGGCGGAAAATTCCGTCTTCGCCACGTCCGGCTTCCCCTGCTCCAGCGCGAGGCTGCCGAGGTTGAAATGCGTTTCCACCAAATCGCGGTCCCACTTGAGCGCGGACTGGTAGGCCGCCATCGCCTCCTCCGGCTTCCCCGCGAGCTGCAACGCCACGCCGTAGTAATTCCACGCCGACGCGTTCGTCTCCAGCAACGTCGTGGCGGTCTTGAGTTGCGCCACCGCGTCGGCGTAATCGCCATGGTCGAGCGCTTTTTTACCTTTGAGCAATGCGCGCGGACCCGCCGGGGTGCAACCAGCAACCGCGAGCGCAAGCGCAACAAATATAATTGCACCGGGAATTGAAATTTTTTTGGCCAGCATCCGCCGTGGTGTTATCATTGGCGGCTCAAAGTGTCAAGAAACGCACGAATCCAAATTCTGTTCCTCGCGCTCTCCGGCTGGCTGGTGTCCGCCGCCGCGCAGGATTTTTTCGCGCCGCGCGCCACCAACGCCGCCGCGCGCATCGTCATCGTCCAAGGCGAAGACCTCCTCCAGCACTTTCTGCCCTACGACGACCGCGTGGCGGAAGCCTTCAATCGCGGCCTCGCGCAATTCACCCGCACCACCAACCTCGCCGACGCCTGGCACAGCCTCGTCACCACCAACGACACGGTCGGCCTCAAGATTTTTTCCGAACCCGGCCCGCTTGCCGGCACGCGCCCGGCCGTCGTCCGCGCGGTTGTGCGCGGACTGCTGGCCGCCGGCCTTCCGGCAGAAAAAATCATCCTCTGGGACAAGCGCCTCGCCAGCCTGCGCGCCGCCGGTTTTGTGGAACTGGGAAAAGAACTCGGCATCAGCGTCGTTGGCGCGGCGGAATCCGGTTATGACACGAACACCTTTTACCTGCCCGATTCACCCGTCATCGGCGCGCTCGTGTGGGGCGATGTGGAATTTGGCAAAACGAATTCCGGTGCTGGAAAAAAATCTTTCGTCTCCAAGCTCGTCAGCCAGCGCGTCACGAAAATCATTTCCGTCGCCCCGCTCATCAATGAAAACGACGCCAGCCTCTGCGGCCATTTCTTCAGCCTCGGCCTCGGCAGTCTCGACAACACGCGCCGCTTCGAGGGCAGCGGCGAACGCCTCGCCACCGCGCTGCCGGAGATTTACGCGCTGCCCGTCATCGGCGACCGCGTCGTTCTCAACGTCACCGACGCGCTCATCGGCCAGCATCAGGGCGGCCCGGCGACGTATCTGCAATTCTCCACCGTGCTGCAACAACTCTGGTTCAGCCGCGACCCCGTGGCGCTGGACACGCTCGCCTTGCAGGAACTCATCCGCGAACGCCGCCAGCACGACGCCCCGCAGTTGCCGAACAATTTTCAGATTTACACCAACGCCACGCTCCTCCAGCTCGGCATCAGCGACCCCGCGCGGATTCATATTGAAAAGCTGGATGTGCGGTAAAAATTCTGCGGTTGATCGCGATGCGCGAAACTGCGCGGAGCGTTTGGACTGCGACCGCTTCAGCGGCGCTTTCGAGCAGACGAAAATCTCCCGGTTGAAATAAATTTCCGTGCGGGCGGAAAGCGGTGCTCAAGCAACCGCAGTCCAAACGCTCCGCGCCCATCATTGCCGCCGCAGAATTTTTATGACTGCTCTAGCACGCACGCCTCAAAGAAAGAATTTTAGTTCTGCGCTTGATTGCGATGACGAAACTGCGCGGAGCGTTTGGACTGCGACCGCTTCAGCGGCGCTTTTCGAGCGGACGAAAATCTCCCGGTTGAAATAAATTTACGCGCGGTCGGAAAGCGGTGCTCAAGCAACCGCAGTCCAAACGCTCCGCGCCCGTCATTGCCGCCGCCGGATTTTATTCCGCGTCGCGCAGCATGAAGGTGACTTCGGCCTCGCTGACCACTTCGTCATTCACTTTGCAGACGCCCTTCGCTTTGCAGATTTTTCCACGCGCCTTGGTCAATTCCACTTCGATGACGAGCGTGTCGCCGGGGCGCACGGGCTTGCGCCACTTCACCTCGTCCGCCGCCATGAAATACGCGAGCTTCTTGCCCGTCTCGGCGTGCTTCATCATCAGCAGCCCGCCGACTTGCGCGATGGCTTCGAGTTGCAGCACGCCGGGCATGATGGGATAGCCGGGATAATGCCCCTGAAAATACGGCTCGTTCATGGAGACGTTTTTGACGCCAACAATCTTGCCGTTCGCCATGCTCAAGATGCGGTCCACCATGATGAACGGATAACGGTGCGGCAAAAGTTTCAGGATGTCGTCAATGCTCATCGCTCCCACCGCCGCAACGGGAGCGACCGGCGCATCGGCCACCGGCGGCGGCGCAAAGGTCTGCGCGGCGCGCAGCGGACGGTTCACCTGTTCGAGAATTTTTTTGGCGAGGCCGACGTTCGCCGCGTGGCCGGGGCGCACGGCGATGACGTGCGCCTTGAGCGGCTTGCCGAGCAGCGCGAGGTCGCCGACGATATCAATCATCTTGTGCCGGACAAATTCCTCCGGGTAGCGCAACGGCTCGGTCG
Source organism: Limisphaerales bacterium (assembly GCA_043776855.1). Taxonomy (GTDB): domain Bacteria; phylum Verrucomicrobiota; class Verrucomicrobiia; order Limisphaerales; family UBA11358; genus UBA11358. Next base: position 3,642 of record JAYVQV010000277.1, read on the forward strand.
TCACCACGGCGTCATCGCGGATGACGATGGCATTTTCCAAACTGCCGCCTTTGATGAGGCCGTGCTTGTAAAGCGCCTCCAGCTCCTCAAAAAAAACAAACGTGCGCGCATGGCAAAATTCTTTTTCCCAAGTCTTCACATTCACTTCGCTGGAATAAAATTGGGTGAAGCGATTTTTTTTGTCCGTGCTCGTGCAGGTGATCTTGAAATGTTCGTCCGGGAAAACTGTCAGCACCGAATCGCCCAGGCGCAGTTCCACCGGCTCGGTGATGGTGATGAACTCGCGCTGCTCGTTCTGCTCCTTGAGACCCGCCGCCAAAATAATCTGCGTAAAATCCCGCGCGCTGCCGTCGGCGATGGGCGGCTCGTTGGCGTCGAGTTCGATGACGGCGTTGTCCACGCCGAGGCCCGCGAGCGCGGCGAGGACGTGTTCGACGGTATGGATTTTGACATTGCCCTTGCCGAGCGTCGTGGAGCGGTTGGTCTCGATGACATTTTCCACGCGCGCCTCGACTTCAGGCTTGCCTTCCAAATCCAGGCGGCGAAAACGCAGCCCGGTGTTGACCGCAGCGGGCAGGATGGTCAGGTTGACGCGATTGCCGCTGTGCAGGCCGATGCCGGAAAAGCTGGCGGAACGATTGAGAGTCTGCTGGTTTGACACGCGGAAATTAGACAAGACCCCGGCGCGCTTGGCAAGCGGCGGATTGGCCGACGGAGCGCAGGCGGCCCGCCTGCGTGTTTCCGGGGCGGCGAGCCGGTAAAAATAAAAACAACTTTTAACCGAATCCATGCCGTTGGAATTACCCGGACAAACGCAGAGGCGCAGAGAACGCAGAGAAGCGCAGAGATTTTTGAAGCAAAGCCAACGCACTGACTGGTGCATGGAATCATCCGCTGGTTTTCTCTGCGAACCTCTGCGTTCTCTGCGCCTCCGCGTTTTTTGGATTGTTTTCAACGGCATGGTTCCGGTTAAGACTTGCGGGCGAGCCGCCCGCGCTCCGTTCGCCGCGGAATGAAGTTGAAGCGATTTCAGTTATCCGCTATTCGTAACGCCCGTTTCATCACCGCAAACAAATTATTTAACCAAACAAAAATGTCATCCGCTGCATTCAAAAACATCTCCCGCATCGCCTACGAAGGGCCGAAGTCCAAAAACCCGCTCGCGTTCAAACATTACAACGCCGAGGAAATCGTCGAAGGCAAAACCATGCACGACCATCTGCGGTTCGCGGTGGTCTACTGGCACACGTTTCGCGGCACCGGCAGCGACCCGTTCGGCGCGGGCACGATGCAACGTCCGTGGGACGACGGCTCCAACTCCGTCGCCAACGCGCAAAAACGCGCGCGTGTGGCGTTCGAGTTTATCGAAAAACTTGGCGCACCATATTATTGCTGGCATGACCGCGACGTGGCGCCGGAAGGAAAAAACTTTTCTGAATCGAACAAGAACTTTGACGCCGTCGCGAAAGTTTTGAAGGAAGAACAGAAGCGCACCGGCATCAAACTGCTGTGGGGCACGGCGAATCTGTTTTCCAATCCGCGCTTCGTCCACGGCGCGAGCACGAGCTGCAACGCCGATGTGTTTGCGTTCGCCGCCGCGCAGGTGAAGAAGGCGATGGAAGTGACGCACGAACTCGGCGGTGAAGGCTACACCTTCTGGGGCGGACGCGAAGGCTACATGACCCTGCTCAACACTGACATGAAACGCGAGCAAGAGCATCTCGCCGCGCTGCTGCATCTGGCCGTCGCCTACAAAAAACAGATCGGCTTCAAAGGCCAGTTCTATATCGAGCCGAAGCCGAAAGAACCGACGAAGCATCAATACGATTCTGATTCCGCCGCGTGCCTGAACTTTTTGCGCGAATATGATTTGCTGCCGCATTTCAAACTGAACATCGAGACGAACCACGCCACGCTCGCCGGGCACACGATGCAGCACGAATTGGAAGTCGCGGGCGCAGCGAACGCGCTCGGCTCGATTGACGCGAACACCGGCGACGAACTGCTCGGCTGGGACACGGATCAATTTCCGACAAACATTTATCTCACGGCCTACACGATGCTTGCCATTTTGAAATATGGCGGCTTGAAATCCGGCGGCGTGAACTTCGACGCGAAGGTGCGCCGCGAAAGTTTTGAGCCGGTGGATTTGTTCTACGCGCATATCGGCGGCATGGACGCGTTCGCGCGCGGCCTGAAAATCGCGGCGGCAATTCGCAAAGACGGTCGCCTCGCGGATTTTGTGAAGCAGCGTTATGCCTCGTGGGACAGCGGTATCGGTGCGCGCATTGAATCCGGCAAGGCCACGATGAAAGAACTCGAAACTTACATCGCGAAGAAAGGCGACGTGACGCCGAACACCAGCGGGCGGCAGGAGTTTTTGGAAAACCTCATCAACGAGTTCATCTGAACGACGCCAGATTTTTTCTGACACCACCACGGCGCGCTGGCGAAAACCAGCGCGCCGTTTTTTTATTATACCCGAATTCCGAAGTTGAAACCAAAGTGCGGTCAGCGAGTGGCGTGGTAGCGGCGGGCATCCTGCCTGCCGTAGAGCCGTGGCTTCCAGCCCGGCGGAAATAACGTCGCCTATCGTCGGGCGCTCAAAAAAATCCCAAGCCGCTTTCAAATTCCACGCCCCATCCGGGCGGCTGGAAGCCGCCCTCTACGGCAGGCAGGATGCCTGCCGCTACCAAGGCTCTAACGCGCCAGCGTCACGCTCATCAAACCGATCACGACTTCGTTTGCGATGGCGCGAACGGTGATAGATTTTAATTCCTTGCCCGCGTCCAGCGGCAAGTCCAGCACCGTCGCCGCGCCGCCGGGAACGGTGCGTCCCCTGCCCTTGAACGATTCCATTTTCAGTGTGCGGATTTTCCCCGTCGCCAGATTCACGCGCGCCGGCAGCGCCTCTGGCCGCGCAAACGCGAAGTCATCAATCAAATAATCCTGATCAATCGGCCACCACGTCGTCGGGTTGTGCAGTGCGAGCCGCGTGGTTGAGCCGTCGGCGTAGGTGGCGACGACCTCGCCGTTGTCGAAGCGGCTTTGCATCGCGCCCGTGGAGCCGGCCATGAGGAGGAAGGCGTGCGAACTTTTTCCCGTGAGCGGCACGGAGATTTCGCGCGGATAATTTTCCCACTGCGAAACGAACGCGATGTTCTTCGCCGCCGCCGCGCCGGGCGTGGCGAGCGGCACGCCGTTGGGCAAAATAATTTTTCCATCCGCCTTCGCCGCGCGCGCGCGCAGACCGGAGTCGTCCACGGTGAATGAATCCAGCGGATGACACCAACTGCCGATGCCCTGCTTCGGCGCTGCCAGCGACGCAAACGGCGAACGCGGCGCGCGATACTCATTGCGAAAAATCTGCGTGACGCGGTCGTTGAACTGCGCGGTCAAATCAATCGGCTCCAATTTTCCACCGACCGGCTGCAACCAGTCCAGCGGAGCGCCGAGCACCAGCTCGGCGCGTTCGTGTCCACCGCTGGCAACTTGCCGAGCTGGTGCTCGGCGCTCCAGCTCACGACCTTGCCATTCCACCACTACGCTCTGTTTCGTTGCGACCGCCGTTTCAATTTCAATTCGCCGCCCGCTGCCGGAATCGTCCAGCCATTTCCATTTTGCCGCCGCCCCATTCACCGTCACACCGGCCACGCCGTCACGCCGTGCGGGGATTTGCAAAACCAGTTTCACTGGCTTGGGAAATTTTGTTTCGAGCAAATAATTTTCCCGCAGACCGTCGCGGTGAAATTCAAAAGTGAAATCTGGGTGCGAAATTTTCGCGGAGTTCCATGCCGCCGGAAAACCGGGACGGATTTTTATTTCACCCGCCAGCAAATCCGGCTGCACGCCGAACAATCCCTCGACCAGCGCGCGGGACAACGCGCCAATGCCGTCACCAAAATCGCGCTGCGCCTCGCCGCGCACGGCGTCGTGCAGCGTCATGCAACCGACGTTGCCGGGGCAGAGGCCGAGAAACATCGTGTCGAGCAACGTGCCTTTGAAGAGTGCGAACGCGGTGTCCGCGCGGTTCGCCTGCCAGAAACCGAGCGCGGCGTGGGCGTCTTCCGCGA
>JAYVQV010000278.1:0-2001 GCA_043776855.1 Limisphaerales bacterium
TGCCGAAGCGGCAGCAGGATGTTTGGAACATTGTTGAGGAACGGCGGGAAATTTTATTATCCGAACTCGTCACACTCGCGCAGACCACCGCCGCCACCGTTCGCAAGCTGGAAGATCGCGGCTTGCTTTCCATCACGAACGAAATTTCCGAACGCGATCCGTATGCGAACGAAACCATTCTTGCCTCGCAGCCCATCGTGCTGAATCCCGCGCAAGTCATCGCGCTGGAGAAAATCAAAACGGTGATGGGTGCGCCGGGTGGAACCGGCTTCCAGCCGGTTGTTTCCGGCATCCTGCCGGAAACCGGCGAGGCGGCCACAACCGACACGAGCGTAAGCACAGAACTTGCGGATACGTCACGACGGAATTTGGCTGGAAGCCAAATTCAACCGGCTGGAAGCCGGTTCCACCCAATCACGGAAGCGACCGCACGGCGACGATTGTTGCCGCACTTTGAAGTTCCCGGTTCCATTTATCACGTCACTTGGCAGACACGCGCGGGGTTGCAACTTCCACCCGCCGCCCGCGAAAAAGTTTTAGACGCCTGCCATTTCTGGCACGGCAAAAAAATAAAATGCCACGCGGCGTGCGTGATGCCCGATCATGTTCACTTGCTGATCCAGCCGTTGCCGGTGCAGGAGCGCGGCAAGGAGGGCGTTCATTCGCTCACGGAAATGTTGCACAGCATCAAATCTTTTTCGGCCAACGAGGCGAATAAAGTCATGCAGCGGCACGGGCCGGTGTGGCAGCAGGAATCATTCGACCGGATGATCCGCTCCGAAACCGATCTGCATGAGAAATGGAATTACATCTGGAACAACCCGCGCGAACTTGGACTCGTCGGCGCGCTGGAAGAATATCCCTACATCTGGACGCCGGATTACAAGTCAGGTGGAACCGGCTTCCAGCCGGTTGTTTCCGGCATCCTGCCGGAAACCGGCGAGACGCTCCCGCCAAGCACGGACGCGACCAAAGAACTTGCGGATACGTCACGACGGAATTTGGCTGGAAGCCAAATTCAACCGGCTGGAAGCCGGTTCCACCCAAATCAAGGCGGAAGCGCTCATACGTTTCTTCTCCACGGCGTCACCGGTTCCGGCAAGACGGAAATTTATCTCCAAGCCATCGCGCACGCGCTGGAGCAAGGCAAAGGCGCCATCGTGCTCGTGCCGGAAATTGCGCTGACGCCGCAGACCGTCGAAAGATTCAAGGCGCGGTTCAGTTCCGGGCCGTTGCAGACGCTCGTGGCCGTGCTTCATTCACATTTGTCAGCGGGCGAGCGCCACGATGAGTGGCACAAGATTCGTCAAGGCCGCGCCCGCATCGTCATCGGCGCGCGCTCGGCGATTTTTGCGCCGGTCGAACCGCTCGGACTCATCATTGTGGACGAGGAACACGAATCCACTTACAAGCAGGAGGAAGCGCCGCGTTATCATGCGCGCGATGTGGCCGTCATGCGCGGGCAGATGGAAGGCGCGGTCGTGGTGCTGGGCTCGGCCACGCCTTCGATGGAAAGTTTTTACAACTGCAAGAAGGGAAAATTCACGCTGCTGGATTTGCCCGAGCGCGTGGACAATCAAAAGCTACCGCACGTCCGCGTCGTGGACATGAGGCAGGCGGCTTACAAAGAAAAAGGCCCGCCAATTTTTTCGCCGCAGCTTAAGGAAGCCATCACGCAACGTCTCGAACGCAAGGAGCAGACGATTTTATTTCTCAACCGTCGCGGCTACTCGACCTCGCTGCAATGCCCCAAGTGCGGTCACGTTTGCGAGTGTCCGAATTGCAGCATCTCGCTGACGTATCATCGCCCGGAACAAAAGCTCGCCTGCCACATCTGCGGCCACAACGAGCGCGTGCCGAACGTCTGCCCGAATGAGAAATGCAAAAATCCCGCCATCCGTTTCGCTGGCACGGGCACGCAGAAGGTCGAGGACATTCTGGGAAAATTATTTCCGCACGCACGCATCAAGCGCATGGACGCCGACGTGATGCGGAAGAAGG
>JAYVQV010000279.1:0-7647 GCA_043776855.1 Limisphaerales bacterium
CCGACGGTTTCCGGCAGGATGCCGGAAACAACCGGCTGGAAGCCGGTTCCACCCACCACTCATTGATTCCACTTCGGAGTTCGGCTAAACCGCACTCGGGTCTCGCGCTACTTCACCCGCAACAGCACGCCGCCGTGCGCCGGAATCTCGGCGGTGAAGGTTTTGGACTTGGGCAAATCTTTCCGCAGCCACAGGTCGCGGATTTTAGGCGAGGAACTGAATCCAAGTTGTTGCCAGGTCAGTTCCACCGCAATCCCCTGCCCCGTGCGGTTGAACAATCCGACCGCGTGCGAACCATCCGCCAGTTCGCGCGTCCACACTTCTGCTTTCAGATTTGCGACGGAAATTTTTCTCGCCTGCTTGCCTGCCGCATCTTGATTCAACGCCATCACTTCGGGATTCGTCAGCAGCACGGTCGTCCACTCGTCGTTGTCCGGCAAATTCATGCCGAGCATCAGCGGCGAGGGCGCGAGTGACCAGAGCGACATCAGCGTGAGTTGTTCGTCACGCGTGAAGCGCGTGAAGCGCGGCGGCTTCACATCGCAGTTGCGGATGGCGATGTGGCCGAAGGGAATCATGTCGCCATCCGGCCAGTGACCGGGCGTGCCGTTCGTCTGCCATTTCGCGAACAGGTCAAAGTTGTGGTTGAGCGAACGCCAGTTGTCCCAAAAATCCTCCGAGATGCGCCACATATTCGCGCTCCGGTTCAGGCTCGCGCTTTTTTCCACCAGCGCCGCGCCGGGCGACAAACTCAACCCGATGGAGCGTCCGCTCGCGTGCAACCCATCCGCCAGCGCCTCGACTTCCGCCTGCGGATAACGGTTCGTGCCCTGCTGCAGATTTGAGATGTCGTCGCACTTGATGAAGTCCAGGCCCCACGCGGCGTATTGTTTCGCGATGGACGCATACCACGCCCGGCCCGCCTCGGTCGTCGCGTCCACGCCGAACATATCGCGGTTCCATTTGCAAGTGCGCGCCGGGTCGTTCGTCGCGCGCGCCGCCTGCGAGGCGCGGAAACCCGTTCCGTAAATCGGCAAGTCCTGTTCCACCGCGCGGCGCGGAATGCCGCGCATGATGTGGATGCCAAATTTTAATCCCATGGCGTGAACGTGATCCGCCAGCGCCTTGAAACCTTTCCCATCCATCGCGGACGGAAACCGGTTCGTCGCCGGCATCATGCGGCCAAATTCGTCCATCACGTTGCCTGCCGGGTCTTGCACGCGCTTGCCGTCGGCGAGCGAATCATACCAGCGAAAATCCACGACGACGGTGTCCCAGCCGAACGGCTGCAAATGCTCCTTCATCCACAGCGCATTGCTGATGACTTCGCTCTCCACCACGCAATCGCCAAACGCATCGTAGCTGTTCCAGCCCAACGGCGGCGTGAGCGCGAGCGTGTCGCCGGAAATAATTTTGAATGTGGCGGAAGATTTGCCGGCGGAATTTTTCGCCGTCGCCGTGAAGGAAAATTTTCCCGCCGACTGCAACGTGCCGGTGATGATGCCGCTGTTTTCATCCAGTGAAAGCCCGGGCGGCAAACCGCGCACGGAAAATTCCATCGGCCGCGCACCGCTCACCGCGAGCGAATAAACCAGCGGCGTGTTCGAGCGGATGCCGATGACCGCCGCGCCGTTAAATTGCGGCTTCGCCGCCGACTTCGACGCCGCGATGATTTGGCTGAAGCGGTCGTTGGCGTTGGTGGCCGCCACATCCGCCGCGCGGGAAACGACACCATAAACACAAGCGGTCAGAACAATCGTAATTATTTTTTTCATGCGACTTTTTATTTCATCATCAAACCGAAATCGTCATGGACTGCGGCGGGAATCCCGATTTATCGGGACACGCCGCTTTCGCACGCGCGGGACGACCTCTAACTTCAGCCAACGTAGGCGCGCTCAAAAGCGGTGTCGCGGCTACGCCTTGCCACCGCAGTCCAAGACGCCACAGAAATCCATTCATCCACCAATCCAAAAGTTTCTCTGCGCTCTCTGCGTTCTCTGCGGTTAAATTATTTCCCCGCCTTCGCCGCGCGGTTCTTGAACAACTGATCCGCCAGCACACCAAACAAAACCACCGCGCCCATCACGGCGAAGTTCAGCGCGCTGTCAATGCCCAGCAAGTTCACCAGATTTTGCAGCACCAGCAGCAACGCCGTGCCGATGACAATGCCGACAACCGAACCTTCGCCGCCGCGCAAACTGCAACCGCCCAGCACCGCCGCCGCGATGCCGTAGAGTTCATAAAAATTTCCGTGGTTCGATGGCCCGACGGAGTTCGTGTAAAACGCAATCATGATTCCCGAAACGCCCGTGAGAATTCCTGCGATGACGTAGGCGCTCGCCGTGACGAGCTGCGTGTTGATGCCGGAGAAACGCGCCGCCTGCTCATTGCGCCCGACCGCGAGCAGGTAACGACCATAAATTGAACGATGCAGCACGAACCACATGATGACTGCCAGCACGACGAGGATCACGAACGGCATCGGCAGTCCAAAAAACTTTCCGCTCGCAAACGCGCGCAACGGCTCGATGCCTTCCGCGCCGGAAAATCCTTTGGTGCTGTCATGCGCGATGTAACGCGCCACGCCGCGATAAATCAACAGGCCGCAAAGCGTGACGATGAACGGCTGAAGTTTTCCCTTGGTGATCAAAAAACCGTGCGCGAAACCGAGCAACGCGGAAACGGCCAGCACAATCGCCGTCGCCACCGGCCACGACCAATGCCATTCTGTTACGCCCATCGTGAGGATGATGCCCGTCAACGCGCACATTGAGCCGACCGACAGATCAATGCCGCCCGTGATGATGACCAGCCCAAGGCCGAGGCTGAACACGCCGTAAAGCCCGATGAGGTTGGCGGTGTTGGTGAGATTGGCCTGGGAAAGAAAACGCGGCAGATGTATCACGCCGTCCGAGCGAAGCTGGTTGAATATTTCAATCCCGCAAACAGTGGCGCACAAAGCCAGCAGCAAAACGATAAGTCCAAATTCTTTTTTCATTTTCTAAAAAATTTTCTTAACCACGGATGAACACAGATAAACACGGATGGAGACGGGGCGCGGGCTTTAGCCCGCTTCAATGTCCGAATGCAACCGGTGTTCGGATGGTGAAGCGGCCTAAAGGCCGCGCTCCTTTGTAGCGTTTGCTTGTTCGTGATTCTTTTTATCTGTGTCCATCCGTGTCCATCCGTGGTTAAAAAATTCAGTTCACCGCTGCCTTCGCCGCCGCGAGGGTTTTGCCGACGGCGAGGTTCATCACGTTTTCCTCGCTGCAATGCTCGCGTTCGAGCACGCCGGTAATTTTCCCCTCGTGCATCACGGCTACGCGGTCGCTCACGTTCAGCACCTCCTCCATGTCGGAACTGATCATCAAAATCACGCCGCCGCCGTCGGCCAGTTCGCGCATGAGCCGGTAAATTTCCGCCTTCGCGCCGACATCAATGCCGCGCGTCGGCTCATCCAGAATCATCACCTTCGGCGACATCGAAAGCCATTTGCCGAGCACGACTTTCTGCTGGTTGCCGCCGCTCAAATTCAGCACCGCCGTCTCGCCGCCGGGCGTTTTTATTTTGAGCGATTTTATCTGTTCGTCCGTGACCTTGCGTTCGCGCGCCTGGCTGATGAGATGGAACGTGGAATATTTTTTCAGCGACGGCAGCGTGGTGTTCTCGCGCACAGTCATCGCGGTGACGAGGCCTTCGCCGCGCCGGTCTTCCGGCACGAGATAAATGCCGTGGCCGATGGCATCGGCGGGTTTGTGAATGGAAATTTTTTCGTCACCGATGGAAAGTTCCGCGCTGCCGTGCGAATCCAAGCCAACCATCGCCTTCATGATTTCCGAACGGCCCGCGCCGACGAGTCCGGCAAATCCTAAAATCTCGCCGCGCGACGCGTCAAACTCGACGGGCTTCGATGGGAAACGGCTGGACTTGGCGTTGCGGACTTTGAGATAGCCCGGCGTCTTCGGCGCGCTGGACGCGGTGTAGGTGCTTTTGATTTCGCGCCCGACCATGAGGCTGACAATTTTGTCGTGCTGAACTTCCGACTTCGGAAGTTCGCCCGCATTTTTCCCATCACGCAAAACCACCACGCGGTCGGCAATGTGTTCCACCTCGCTCAACCGATGCGAAATATAAACGATGCTCACGCCCGACTTTTTCAATTCCAAAACGAGTTCGAGCAAACGATCCGTCTCCTGCAACGTCAACGACGACGTCGGCTCGTCCATGATGATGATGCGCGAATTCAGCGAGAGCGCCTTGGCGATCTCGACCATCTGCTTCTCGGCGATGGACAATTTTTCGAGCGGCGTCTTGCTGGAAAAATTCATGCCGAGGCGTTTCAAAAACGGTTCGGTGTCTGCGTGGATTTTTTTGAAGTCTATCAAGCCGAGCGCATTTTTCGGCTCGCGTCCGAGAAAAACATTTGCCGCCACGTCCAAATTATCCAGCACGTTCAACTCCTGATGGATGAACGCCACGCCCAGCGCCATCGAATCGTTGACGTTGTTTATCTGCACCGTTTTTCCATCCACCTGAATCTCGCCGTCGTCCGGCTGATACACGCCGCCGACAATCTTCATCAGCGTAGATTTGCCCGCGCCATTCTCACCGCACAGCGCGACGACTTCGCCCGCGCCGATGTCGAGCGAGACGTTGTCCAGCGCGACCACGCCGGGAAAGCGTTTGCCAATGCCCCGAAGTGAAAGAAGGGAAGGCATAATGTCGAATGACTAAAACCTAATGTCTAAAGAAACCCGAATGACGAATGTCGAATGACGGCCAGCGTTGCATCGCGAGCCATTTGGTCATTCGTCATTCTTTCGTCATTCGGATTTATGGTTTAGACATTCCGCGTAGAAATCATTTGCCAAGAATCTTTGCGAGGTCGGCCTTGAACGCCGCGACGTCGTTCTTCTTCAGGCTGCGCGTCGGGACGATTTGCTGGCCGCCGGCGAGCGCGGCTTTGTCGCCGCCGAGATACTTCGCCATCTTGGTGACGGACTGTTTGCCAAATTCAAACGGCTGCTGCACGACCGTGCCGTAGATGTCGCCACTGGCCACGCCGTCGAGCGTCTCGGCGTTCTCGTCGAAGCAGACAACTTTCACCTTGCCCTGCGCGTTCGCGGAGCGGACGGCGTTGAGGCAGGCCGGGCCGTTGTAATTGTAGAGGCCGACGAGCGCGGAGATGTCAGGATATTTCACGAGCGTATCCTCGGCGTTTTTCTGCGCGCGCACCGTGTCGGTGTCGTCCGTGCGGAGGTCAATGACTTCAACCTTCGAGCCTTCGAGTTCTTTCTTGATGCCGCCGAAACGATCCTTCGCGTTCTGCGCGTCGGCGTAACCGACGAACACCATGATCTTGCCGCCGTTGGGCAACGCTTCCTTGATGAGCTTGCCCGCCTGGACACCCGCCGCGAAGTTGTCCGTCCCGATGTAGCAGACGCGCTTGCTCGCCGCCGCGTCGCTGTCGCAGGTGATGAGCAGCGTTGAAGCTGCGATCTTGTTCAGAAAGTCGGTCTGATTTTTTGGGTCAATCGGGCTGACCGCGATGCCGTCCACGCCCTTGGCGACCAAGTCATCAAGAATCTGCTGTTGTTCGGCGGCGCTGCCGGTGGACGGGATGCGAAAATCCACTTCAACATTGCCAAGTTCTTTCGCCGCCGCCTCGCAACCGGTGCGGGCGATCGTCCAGAATGTCGCGGCGTTGTTGGAAACGAACGCGAGCTTCAATTTTTTACCGGCGGCAGGCGCGCTGCCGCCTTCGGATTTCGGCGCGTCCGACTTGCCGCAGCCGGAGACAATCGCCGCGACACACAACGCGGCGAGGATGGTTGAGAATTTTTTCATAATTTTATTTTAGTGATTGGTTGCCGGTTATTTTTTCGCGGAAAATTTATAGATGATGGTGCTCGAGAATTTTTCACCCGGACTCAACACCGTCGTCGGGAACGCCGGATGGTTCGGCGAATCGGGGAAATGCTGCGGCTCGAAGCAGAAGCCTTCGCGCGTTTGATAAGCCCAGCCGCCTTTGCCCGTGACCGTGCCGTCGAGAAAATTTCCCGTGTAAAACTGCGTGCCCGGTTCGGTGCTCCACACTTCCATGAAACGGCCGCTGACCGGTTCGCTGACGGACGCCACCCACGTCAGATCGCCGGGCGACTTCTGGTTCACGACCCAGTTGTGGTCGTAGCCCTTGCCGAGCTTGAGCTGTTCGTAGTCCGCATTGATGCGTTCGCCAATCGTGTGCGGCTTGGTGAAATCAAACGGCGTTCCCGCCACGGGCCGCAATTCGCCCGTGGGAATCGAGCCAGCATCCGTCGGCGTGAATTTATCGGCATTGATGAGAACCGCGTGATTCAAAACATCGCCGCTGCCGCGCAAGTTGAAATAGGAATGGTGCGTGAGGTTCACAACCGTCTTCTCGCTGGTCGTCGCAGAATAATCCAGGCGCAACTCGCCCGCTTCCGTGATGGAATAAATTGCCGTGACGGACAACGTGCCGGGATAACCTTCCTCGCCGCTCGGGCTGACGTAGGTGAGGATCAGCGACGGGCCATGCGCCGTCGGCAACGGCCGCGCCGTCCACACTTGCTTGTCAAAACCTTTCAAGCCGCCGTGCAGATGGTTCGGAAAATTATTCGTCGCCAAAGTGTATTCCACACCGTTGAGCGAAAATTTTCCATTCGCGATGCGGTTGCCGTAGCGCCCAATCAGTGCGCCGAAATATGGCGTGCTCTTGAGGTAGCCATCGAGATTGTCGTAGCCGAGAACAACGTCGCCGAACTTGCCGTGCTTGTCCGCCGTCGTGAGCGAGGTGACGATGCCGCCGTAAGTCATGATCGTCGCCGTCATGCCCTTGCTGTTGGCGAGCGTGTAAAGTTCAACGGCCTGGCCTTCGGAGGTTTTGCCAAAGTCGGCCTTGGTGATGGTTCCTTTCGGGGTGTTGTTCATAGTCTCGCAGCCGGTGAAAAACGCCGCCGCAATGCCGAGCGATGTCACCGCGATAAAAAGTTTCAATGTGTTTGAGCGCATGATGGGGATGGTGGTTTGTTCCCCGCCATGGTAGGCGTTCGGAAATTTTTTGCGAAGAAAATGTTTTGCGAAAACTCCGCCAAAAATTAGCGGTGCCGTTGGCGATTTTTGCGCTGCGAAAATCCCGGGTCGTCGTGGCACAGGCATCTTGCCTGTGAGTTTCTGATTTGAATTTGATTGGAACCAAATGCAACACACAGGCTGGAAGCCTGTGCCACTACGCAGCCGAAGTTCTCGCAGCGCGAGAACTTCCACCAAGCCGGAGCGCGGACGGCTCGTCCGCGAGTTGGCCACGGCAGGCATAGAAACGCGCGGACAAGCTGTCCGCGCTCCGCTGGTGGCGATTTTTGCGCTGCGAAAATCCCGCGTCCCGCAGACGCGGGACGCGCGGAACGGATGCGGGGCGCGGCGTTCACGCCGCTTCACCGTCCGCACTTCCAGCGCGCGAATTTTTTCCCAGGCCTGCCGGTCACTCGTGAGTTGAAGCGGCGTAAACGCCGCGCCCCGCCCGTTCACTGCCGTCGTCGTGGCACAGGCATCTTGCCTGTGAGTTTCTGATTTGAATTTGATTGGGACCAAATGCAACACACAGGCTGGAAGCCTGTGCCACTA
>JAYVQV010000280.1:0-7602 GCA_043776855.1 Limisphaerales bacterium
GCGAGCGCCCGCTTGCCGTCGTAATTTAATTTCAGGCGCACGGTGATTTTCGAGACGCTCAACTGGCTGCTAGATTCGACGTAGTCAATGCCATCCGCCGACGCGATGGCGCGTTCGAGCGGCTGCGTGACGAAGCCGCGCACGAGTTCCGCGCTCGCACCGACGTAGGCAGTGGTGATGGTGACGGTGGCGTTTTCGTTGCGCGGATACTGGCGGACGACGAGCGTGCGGACGGCCTGCAACCCCGCGATCAAAATGATCAGGTTGACGACAATCGCGAGAACGGGCCGCCGGATGAAGAGATCGGTGAAGGAAGCTTTCATGCAAACAATTCCTGAAATAAAATTTGGGCAGTTACTTTCCCCTCACCCCGGCCCTCTCCCGTGGGGAGAGGGAGAACCGTTTGCCGCCCAAACAAAAAATCTGGCGCTGAAGCCGGGCGGAAGACGCTGGAAAACCAAGACGCGCCCTTGGTTGTTCCCTCTCCCCCAGGGAGAGGGCTAGGGTGAGGGGAAACGCGACCACCAATTTCAAAGTAAATTTTCATTCGCGAAAAATTTAATCGGCAAGCAGTTACGAATTCGGCGGCGTCGGGGTCTTGCTGGCTTTCGGCGTCATCTCGTTGTTTTCAACGACGGACATTCCGTTGCGCAGTTTGAAAATTCCCGCCGAAGCAATCTTGTCGCCGGGATTCAAACCAAAAATCACGCTCACAAAATCACCCTGCGCGCGACCGGTCTTGATAAATTTCTGCTGCACAGTGGAATTCGTTTTGCCGTCTTCCACTTTCGTTTCAATCACAAACACCGAGTCGCCGTAGGGCGCGCTCAACAGCGACGTGGACGGAATGACCAGCACCTTCGCATCGCCCGGCATCACGACTTCGGCGCGCACGAACATTCCGGGGCGCAGCAGCTTGTCGGCGTTCGCCAGTTTCGCGCGGATGCCGACGCTGCGGGTCGCCGCGTCGAGGTTGGGATTGATGGCGGCAATTTCGCCGTCGAAAAATTTTCCCGGATAAGTGTCGCTCGTCACGCGCACGGCGAGGCCGGGGGAAATTTTTCCCAAATCCTGCTGCGGCAGCGAGAAGTCCGCGAACACCGGCGAGACTGCCTGCAATGACACGACGCCCTTACCGACGGCAAGCTGCTCGCCGAGGCTGACCTGCCAGATGCCGAGCTGGCCGGTGAACGGCGCGCGGATGTTTTTCTTGTCCAGCGCCGCGCGAATCATGTCGGCGTTGGCGCTCGCCTGCTTGAGCGTGGCTTCGGCTTGATCGAGTTCGGATTTGGAAGCGGCGTTGTCCGCCAGTAATTTTCTCGTGCGCTCGGCACTGACTTTCGCCAGCTCCGCCTGCGCCTCCGCCGCGCGCAATTGCGCGGCTTCGGTGTCGCTGTCGAGTTTCACGAGCACGTCGCCCTTCGTCACATTCACGCCGGAGGCAAAGGCGATTTCCACGACCGTGCCGCTGACATCAGGCGCGACCATGATGCCCTGCTCGGCGTTGATGGAACCAACGGCGAACAGCGAATCGCGCCACGACTCCTCGTGCGCCACGGCGGAAGCGATGGTCTCCGGCGGCATCTGAAAAGTTTTGCCGAAATTAATCATCGTGCGGATTTGCAGCACCTTAATGCCGGCGAGGACGATGAAAATGGCGATCACAATTCCGACCGCGATGAACACTTGGCGTTTCATAAGGCCGCGAATTTAGATTCCCTCCGGCGATGTGTCAAACACTTGTTTGAATTGTGCCGAGCCGGGAGCGCGGCTGTCCCAGCCGAAGCGCGCGATAAAAATCCGGGGCGGCCTCCACACACAGAACGCGCTGCGGGTGAGGACACCCGCGTGCCGAAGCCACATTAGGACAGCCCCACCATTTGGTAGTGTCCTAATTTGAATTCGGAGCGCGGGTCTATGACCCGCAGCGCGGCGGTTGGCAAACCAAGTGGCTGCGGCTCACAGAGCCGCGCTCCGCAATTTGGGACACTACCCACCATTTCCAAGACTTGAAACTCGCGGGCGAACCGTTAGCCTGACGCCAGTTTGAGGCAGAAACCACCTTTGAAATTTTTATGAATCATTTACGCACACAAATTTTCTCCGCCGCCGCGCTGGCCGCTTCCATTTTTCTCACCGGCTGCAAACCGTCCGATTCTGCCAGTGCGGGCGGCGGCGCCACCATCAAGGTCGGCGAGTTCGCGTCGCTCACCGGCAGCGAGGCGACGTTTGGCCAGTCGTCGCACAAAGGCACACAACTGGCGATTGATGAACTGAACGCCAACGGCGGCGTGCTGGGCAAGCAACTCAAACTCATCACCGAGGACAACCAGTCGCAAGCCGGCCAGTCTTCAACCGTCGTGCGCAAATTAATTTCCAGCGATGGCGTCATGGCGGTGCTTGGCGAAGTTGCTTCTTCCCGTTCGCTCGAAGCCGCGCCCATCTGCCAGCAAAATAAAATCCCGATGATTTCGCCGTCTTCCACGAATCCCAAAGTCACCGAGACCGGCGATTATATTTTCCGCGTCTGCTTCATTGATCCGTTCCAAGGCACGGTCATGGCGAACTTCGGGCGCAAAACTTTGAAATTGAATTCCGCCGCCGTGCTGGCCGACGTGAAGAGCGATTACAGCATCGGCCTCGCGAAATTTTTCAAGGAAGGATTTGCCGCGAACGGCGGCACCATTATCGCCGAGCAAAAATACAGCGGCGGCGACAAGGATTTCAACGCGCAGCTCACCGCCATCAAAGCCGCGCAGCCCGACGGCATTTTTGTTCCGGGTTATTACACCGAAGTCGGCCTGATTGCGCTGCAAGCCAAGCAGCTTGGCATCACCGCCCCCATCTTCGGCGGCGACGGCTGGGAATCTTCCTCGCTCATCCCCATCGGCGGCGCGGCGCTCGAAGGCGATTATTTTTCCACGCACTTCTCGCCCGAAGACACGTCGCCGGCCGTGCAAAACTTCGTGAAAAATTTCAAAGCCAAGTTCAACGAAACGCCCGACGCCATGGCCGCGCTTGGCTACGACTCCGCCATGATTCTCGCCGACGCCATGAAGCGCACCGGCTCGACCGACGGCACCAAAGTCCGCGACGCGCTCGCCGCCACGAAAGATTATCACGCCGTCAGCGGCAACATCACCATTGACGCCAACCGCAACGCCTCCAAGCCCGCCGTGATTCTGACGATCAAAAACGGCGCGTTCAAATACGTCGAAACTGTTTCGCCGTGACAGAATTTTTGCAGCAATTGATCAACGGTCTCGCGCTGGGTTCCATTCTCGCGCTCATCGCGCTCGGCTACACGATGGTCTATGGCATCCTGCGGTTCATCAATTTCGCGCACGGCGACATCTTCATGCTCGGCGCGTTCGCCGGATTTTATCTCGCGCCAAAAATCGCGCTCGTCCTGCCGCTGCCGTCCATCGCTGGTGGAATTGCTGTGCTCATCGTCTCAATGATTATCTGCGCCGCGCTTGGGGTTTTGATTGAACGGTTCGCCTATCGTCCGCTACGCAAACGCCCAAAGCTCACTGTGCTCATCACCGCCATCGGCGTTTCACTGTTTCTGGAATACACCGGGCAATTCGTCTTCGGCGCGGCGCCAAAAAAATTTCCCGAAATTCTTCCCGTCACCACCGTCACGCAGATCGGCGGCTTGAGTTTGAACAGCAATCAACTCATGGTGCTCGGCGTCACGTTGTTTCTGATGCTCGTGCTGCGCTACATCGTTTTGAAAACCAAGATCGGCACCGCGATGCGCGCCGTCGCGTTCAATCCCGAGGCCGCCGCGCTCATGGGCGTGAACACCGATGTCGTCATCTCCTTCACCTTCGCGCTCGGCTCCGCGCTCGCGGCGGCGGCGGGGATTTTGTGGGCCATCAACTATCCGGCGATTGATCCGCTCATGGGAATTTTGCCCGGCCTCAAGGCGTTCATCGCGGCGGTGCTCGGCGGCATCGGCAACCTGCCCGGCGCGGCGCTTGGCGGCTTCGTCATCGGCATCGTCGAGACGTTCGTGAAAGGCACGCGCTGGTCAACATGGGCGGACGCCATCGCCTTCGCGATTTTAATTTTAATTCTGCTCGTGAAACCATCCGGTTTGCTCGGCAAAAAGGAGATCGAGAAAGTATGAACATCCGCCACGCGAAAACTTTTTTGCTCGGCGCGCTTGCGTTGAGCCTGATCGTTTCGCTGTTCGGAAATAAAATCAATCCCTACTGGCTGTTCATCCTCTACGACATCGGCGTCAGCATCATTCTCGCCGTCAGCCTGAATCTCATCAACGGCTACACCGGGCAATTCTCCTTGGGCCACGCGGGTTTCATGGCGGTCGGCGCTTACACGGCGGCGGTCATCACGAACCAGTTTGGCGAACTGAATTTCTTCGCCGCGAATGGAATTTTTCTCCTCGCACTGTTCGCGGGCGGACTCGCGGCGGCGGTCGCGGGCTTGCTCGTCGGCATTCCCACGCTGCGGTTGCGCGGCGATTATCTCGCCATCGTCACGCTTGGCTTCGGCGAAATCATCCGCGTCATTTTGCAGAACGTGCAGGCCGTCGGCGGTGCGCGCGGCTTGAGCGTGATGCACGGCTGGACGAATTTTTTCTGGGCGTTCGGCCTCGCCGCCGTGACGGTCTATGTCGTCGCCTCGCTCGTGAATTCCACCTACGGCCGCGGCTTCATCGCCGTGCGCGATGACGAAGTCGCCGCCGAGGCGATGGGCATCAACACCACCAAATACAAAGTCAGCGCGTTTGTGGTCGGCGCTTTTTTCGCGGGCATCGCCGGCGGACTTTACGCGCACTCGAAACAATTCCTTACGCCCGGCGGTTTCGGCTTCATGCAATCCATCACGTTCGTCGTCATGGTCATCCTCGGCGGCATGGGCAACACCATCGGCGTGATCCTCGCGGCGGTGCTGCTCACGTTGTTGCCGGAAGGATTGCGGATGCTCGCGGGAATCGAACATCTTCCCGGCCTCACGGCGGCGCGACCGTTGGGTTGGATTGGCGACACGCGGATGATCATTTATTCGTTGCTGCTGATTGTGCTGATGCTGACAAGACCGCAGGGACTTTTCAGTTTGAAAAAAAATTCAGCTCCAAAATAAAAATGCCCGCGCTTTTACAACTCGACAAAGCCACGATTCGCTTCGGCGGATTGACGGCGGTTGCCGATTTGGATTTGCAGATTCAGCAAAATGAATTGGTCGGTCTCATCGGCCCGAACGGCGCGGGCAAGACGACCGCGTTCAATCTCATCACCGGCGTCTATCAGCCGACGGCGGGCGAAATCATTTTCGATGGCAAATCCATCACCGGCAGCAAGCCGTATCTCATCACCGCGCGCGGCATCGCGCGGACGTTCCAGAACATCCGGCTGTTTCCGTCGCTCACCGTTTTCGACAATGTCCGCGCCGTGTTTCACCTGCACCTGCGCGGTGACATCCGCCACGCGCTCTGGCGCGGGAAGGGCTATCACGCCGAGGAAAAATCCATCGCCGACCGCGTGATGGAACTGCTGGAGATTTTTCAGCTCGGCAAATATCGCGACGAACCGGCAAAAAGTTTGAGCTACGGCGACCAGCGGCGTCTGGAAATCGTCCGCGCGCTCGCCGCGAAACCGAAACTGCTGCTGCTCGACGAACCCGCCGCCGGCATGAACGCGACCGAGAAGGTTGAACTCACGCGGCTCATCCGCTTCATCCGCGACAAATTTCAGATCTCTATTTTGCTCGTCGAACACGACATGCAGCTCGTCATGGAAATCTGCGAGCGGATTGTGGTGCTGGATTACGGGATCAAGATTGCCGAAGGCAAACCGGATGAAGTGCGCAAGAACCCAAAAGTCATCGCCGCGTATCTGGGAGACTAAATGTTAGAGATAAAAAATCTGACCGTCAGCTACGGCGCGATTTCTGCGCTGAAGGGAATTTCTCTGTCGATGCCGTCCGGCAGCATCGTCACCCTCATCGGCAGCAATGGCGCGGGTAAAACGACGACGTTGAAAACCATCTCTGGTTTGCTCAAGCCCAAATCCGGCGAAATTATCTACGACGGTAAAAACATCGCCGGCCTGCCGCCGCATCAAATCGTCGCGCGCGGTTTGTCGCACGTTCCCGAAGGCCGGATGATTTTTGCGAACCTGACCGTGCTGGAAAATTTGCAGATGGGCGCGTTTCTGGTCCGTGATAAAAAAGTCGTGAAGCGCGAATTGGAATTTGTCTTCACCACCTTCCCGCGCTTGAAAGAGCGCGAGGCGCAAATCGCCGGGACGTTGAGCGGCGGCGAACAGCAGATGCTGGCGATTGGCCGCGCGTTGATGAGCCAGCCAAAATTTCTCATGCTGGATGAACCATCGCTCGGCCTCGCGCCGCTGCTGGTGAAAATGATTTTTGAAAAAATCGTGGAGATCAACCGCGAGCGCGGCCTGACGATTCTGCTCGTCGAACAAAATGCGAATCGCGCGCTGGAAGTTTCCCATTTCGGCTACGTTTTGGAGACGGGCAACATCACATTGCAAGGCGACTCGGCCTCGCTGCGCCAGAACCCGCAGGTGAAGATCGCTTATCTCGGCGGGTGAAATTTTTCCCCGGTCTTTCCTGGTTGATTCTTTCGTCCGTTGTGGCATCGTGCCGCCATGAACAGTCGCACGATTACATTGAGCGAGCCGCTGGCGCGCGTGGTGGCTACGCAGGTCAAAAGCGGGCGGTTCAAGAACACCTCGGCGGCGGTGCAGGAGGCGGTCTGGAATTTTTTCATCGGCGCGAATTCGCCGTTCAAAGAATACGATGTGACCCCCGAGGCGGTGGAACGTTCCGCGCAACGCGACCTAGCCGCCATCAAGAAAGATCGTCAGGCCGGTCGGCTCAAGCCTTGGCAGCCGTGATTTTCACCCGCCCGAAATTTGACCGTGCCTACCGTTCGCTGACGGTGGAGCAACAGGCGGCGGTCACCACCGCCATTGCGCGCGTCGAACCGGTCTTTGGGCATCCGCATCTTCATTCCGGCCTGAGCCTGCGTCCGTTTGGAAAATATTTTGAATTCCGGGCTGGGCTGGATTTGCGGATTCTGTTTTTGCCCGAAGGCGGGAACCTGCATTTGTGTTTTGTGGGCAACCACAACCAAGTCCGGGCTTACATCAAGAATCAATAGGCTTCCATTCGTAAAGGATCGGTTCCACGCCAAGGCGTAATGTTTCCACGCGGCTACGTTTTGGAGACGGGCAACATCACGTTGCCAGGCGACTCGGCCTCGCTGCGCCAGAATCCCGAAGTGAAGAGCGCGTATCTCGGCGGGTGAATTTATTAACCGCAAAGAGCGCAGAGAACGCAGAGATTTTTCCTTTGTGATCTCTGCGTTCTTTGCGGTTAAAATTCACAGCCATTTCCGAATCGTGTCCTGATATTTATTGTAGATGAAGCCGATGAGCAGCAGCGCCACGCCCAGCGCCATGAAGGTCAGCACGCGATAAATCGTTTCCTGCTTCCAAACGTCCACCAGCACGACGCGCCCGACGGACGCGGCCAGCACGCCGAGGCCGAACCAGCGGAGGAAGCGTTCGCGCAAAATCATTCCCGCCGCGAACACCAGCACGGCGA
>JAYVQV010000281.1:0-7544 GCA_043776855.1 Limisphaerales bacterium
GCTGCTCATTGATCCGATGCTTGCGACCGGCGGCAGCACCGTGGCGGCAATTGATTTGCTGAAAGAGCAGGGGGCAAAACACATCCGCGTCGTCAATCTTGTCGCCGCGCCCGAAGGCATCCGCACCGTGCAGAAAAGCCATCCGCGCGTGCCGATCTTTGTCGGATCCGTGGACAAGAAATTAAATGAACGCGGCTATATTATTCCCGGTCTTGGCGATGCGGGTGACCGGTTGTTTGGAACGTGATGGATGATTGAAATCTTCTCCCTCGCCCCTCGGAGGGGAGAGGGTTGGGGTGAGGGGTGAACGTAAATCAAGCGCGTTCAAAAAGTGGTAGTGCCTGAATTTGCGGAGCGCGGCTCTGTGAGCCGCAGCCGTTCCAGATTTCCGAACGTCACCGTTTATTGGCAACGGTTCGGTTTGGCGTGGCCGCTGCGGGTCATAGACCCGCGCTCCGTTTCTAAATTAAGCCACCACCCAAAAAGTTCGTCAGCCGTCGGCAACTCGTTCCACCCCTCACCCTCAATCCTTCTCCCCTCCGAGGGGAGAAGGAAGCCGGTTCAGCCACTCACTGAAGCTTGGCAGCGGGGTGGACAAAACTTGCTGTGCCTTGGAAATATTCAGCGACGTGTCCAGCGCGCGCGGCGGACCGGGGAAATCTTTTGCGGAGCCGGATTTTATTTCCGTTTTGATCTCCGGCCAATGCGGCAAGAGCAGTTGTCCGATTTGCAGACGCGATAATTTTTCCGCCCCGGCGACGTGGTAAAGTCCGCTGCAATTTTTCTCCACCAGTTCCCAGACCGCGCGCGCCGTTGCTTCCGCTGGAATCGGACAGCGAAATTCATCTGTGAAGAGCGTCATCGCCGAGCCTGCGGATTGCATGGAGCGGCGTAGTTGCTCGTCAAACGCCCGCGTGCCGGTGGGCGAAGGCCCGGAATTGATGGACGTGCGCACGACCAGATGGCGAGGATTTTTCAGGATGATTTCTTCCGCCGCCAGTTTGGTCTCGCCGTAAATGTGGAGGGGATTCGGCGCGTCTGTCTCGATGTAATTACCTTTACGGCCATCAAAAACTAAATCAGTGGAGAAAAAGATGAACGGAGTATTTTGCGGAGCGCCGATCTCTGAATCGGCGTGAACAGATTGGTTTCTCAAACTCGCCGAATCAGAGTTCGGCGCTCCAATACCCGCCGCCAGTTCCGCGAGAAATTTGGTGATGCCGACATTCACGCGCCGCGCGAGTTCGGCGTTTTTCTGCGCCTCGCTGACAACCGTGATGGCGGCGCAATGGATGATGAGTTGCGGTTTATCTTTTTTGAATTCACGTTCGACGGCGGCGAAATCCAGCAGGTCAAAATCCGCGCGCGTGAGCGCCCGCACACGCCAGCCTTCGCGCTGCGCGCTTCGGCTCGGCAAGCCAGCGGCAGCCGGTTCGGTGGTGGGCGCGGTCTGGACGAGATAATTTCCAATCAGCCCGTTCGCGCCGGTGATCCAGGCGAGTTTCATTGAGGAACTCCAAAGGGCGAAAAATTAATCATCATGGAGAACTTCTGGAAATTTCTTTATGACTTTTAGCGTCTCCAAACTCACCGTGACGACTTGGCCGATGAGGCGGACGATATATTCCTCGTCGTCCATCCGGTTCGGGTCGCTGGTGAGGTTGCCGTCGTCGTCCTTCGTCACGCGGTATTGGTCAATCACCCACTCCAGTGCGCTGCGGTTGCCGAGCTTGTAATTGAACACTTCCGGCGGGATGCCGGACAGCGTGAGAAAATCATTGTAGAGCAAGCTCGCCTTGTCTTTGCTCAATTTCATCGCCTCCACGCGCCAGTCCAGTTTCACTTCCTTGTTCTCGATGCGCTGCAATTTGTATTCCTTGGCGGATTCGTAATTCACATGGAGTTCCGCCAGCGTTCTGCCGGCCTCCGCTAATTCTTGAAAGAGCTTGTAGCTGGCTTCCGGTTTATGGCCGGGCTTGGCGTCGCCCTGCATCGTCTCAATGGCGGAAAGCGGGAAGAAGCTGGCGGGCGCATTGCCTTTGACTCCCGCTGGCACGCCGATGAAGGGGATGCGCGGGAGGTTGCGTTTCAAATTCTCTGCGAATCGCGTGCGGTAAGCCGGATGATGCAGCATGGCATAGACGTAATGGAAAATATCCGCGCGGCTGATTTTATCATCGTCGTAGAAAATCTGGAACAACGTCAGCGCCTTGGGCGTGATGTTGTCGCGCCGCTCCTTGCCGTCTTTGGAATAACTAAAAAGAGACAAGCATTGTGCCGAATCAATTGAAACAAAATTCAAATTGGGAATGGCATTCGACGCGAAAGACCAAAATGGGCTTCTGCCTCCGCCGCTGGGAATAAGCAAAACACAATTTTCCTTGTGCGACTTTTTATTTGGAAAAAATTCACCAAACATTCCCGGCCTATCTACAAACATTGATTCGTAATAAAGCTCCATTTCCACGAACGGACGGTAAAGAGCCTTGCAAATTTTCTTTTCCGAAAATTCCGCCTCGCGCTCGTCAGTAAAATGACGTTTCAACGTCTCGCTCCATTTTATTTTCTCGTAGTTGACGAAATTATCCACATCGCTGGGCTTACCTTTTCTCTGCCAGCGATGCAGCTCGGCATTGTAATCCTCCGCAAATTGCTCAACGCGTTTGGCGAGTCGCTTGGCATCAAAATCATAAACCACGGCATCGCGGTTGGTGGAAACGCCCAGCGAGTAAGTTCGGAAAATGGTCGGCACGTTCGCGCCCGCCTTGGCATCCTTGCTGCCAATGGGAATAAAGGCATCAAACTCCTCGTCCGTGTCATTCGTAATCCAGTTGCCTTTGTCGTCGGGTGACAGTTTTTTCCATTTCACACCGGCAACCGATTTCTTGGCCTCAAGAAACTCGTATTTCTGCTCCTTGCGCCAATCTTGACCGACGGCATGATAATGAATCCTGGCACCCCGGCTTTTGGAATAATCCTTCTTGGGATGGCGGATGAAAAGATTGATGCTCACGCCCACCTGAATCCCAAAGACATTGTGCGTCGTGCCGGAAAGTTTCGGGTTCTTCCGCACGTTGCCGCCGAGGTCGAGGACATAAATCTCATCAAAATCTTTTGCCAGCTCCTTACGCATCCCGTCAAAAGTTTTTTCCGTGACAAAGCTGTTATTGTTCACGAAACACACAATGCCGCCGCCCGCCAGCCGATCAGTGGCGTAACGAATGGCCTTCACATAAGGATCGGACAGCTTGCGTTGCAACGTCGCTGACGAGGCTTCGCCATAGGTGGCACTGACGCGCCGGTCCAATTCAGGATACTTACGATTTTTGTTGTTGTCGTTTTCATCAACCTGCCCGGCGTTGTAAGGCGGATTGGCGATGATGACGCGAATAGGTGAAGTTTTTTGACGCTGGATGCGCTTGGTGTTTTCAGGATTAAACCCGATGACCATTTCGTCCTGCTCATGTTTTTCGCTAAACCCGTAATACGCCATTTTCCCGTTGATGGTTTGAAACGTATCCACGAGGCAGATGCCCTCGAACGCCTGATACTCGCCAATCCGCTCCAGATAGGCGTGCTCAATGTTCATGGAGGCGAGGTAATACGGCAGCAACATGATTTCGTTGCAATGGAGTTCGTGGGCGTATTTGTGCTTGAGCGCGGAAGCCGGGAGGCGCCGGATGAGATTGACGACGTAGTTGCCCGTGCCGGTGAAGGGATCAAGAATGTGAACCTCGTGGTCGCCCAAAGTTTTCTGGAATTCTTCCTGCAAAATATGTTCCACGCTGGCGACCATGAAGTTGACCAGCGGTTGCGGCGTATAAACGATGCCGTGCGTGTCCGCCACCTTCACGCAGAAGCCTTGAAAGAAGCGCTCATAGACGGTGTTGAGGAAGGTCTGCTTCTCGTTGAAATCGGTGATGGTCTCGGCGGCGTTTTCAATCGCGCCGTAAAACGGTTCAAGACTTTTGGCGAGGTCGTCGCGCTTGAAGACGCGGGAATTGAGGGCGGTGATGACTTTCTCAATCTCCTGCGCGATGACGTTGCGCTGCATGAAATCCACGTTGGCAAATATTTTGCGGAAGATGCGCTCGGTGAGAATGTGCTGAATGAGCATTTCCTCGACGGCCTCGACGGCGATGTTGGGATTGAGCGAGCCACGGCACAACGAGCAAAAGTCGTCGAAGGCGGCGATGAATTTTTTATTGGTCTGGCGTTCGACTTCGATGATTTCCTTGAGGCGTTTGCCGATGGCGGGGACTTTGGTTTTGAATTCCTCGACGGCCTTGCCCCATTCCGTGTGCGCGGGGCGGGCAAACTCCAGAAAGAACTTGAGCATCCGCACGAGTTCTTCGGGCTGGGTCAGGTCGGCCTCATGCACCCGCTCGTTGTTCTGGTAAAGCACGGCCTTGGCCGGCTGCCAGAACAAAATATTTTCCTTGGGATAACCGGCGGCGAACTTGGCTTTGATTTCTTTTTCGAGATCGTCGTCGGAATCTTTGGCTTCCCACAGGCCGTAGTTCAAACCGTAGTTGTCCAGCAATGCGCCATCGGCAGAGGCATCGGCCTGCCCCTTGCGCTTGATGCGGTATTCCGGGACGAGCTTCCAATCAAACTGGCGGGCGCAGCTTTCGAGCAATTCCTGAAAGGCGGAGCGCACGGCGGTTTCGTGCTTGATGCCGAGCTTTTCAAACTTCGCCAGACTGGCGTAGTAGGCTGCGACAACTTTGTGGGTAGGCTTGAGTTCCAGCGTCGGCATCGTTTGTCCCTTTGAACGGATTGATTGTGCCGCAATTTTGCCAACGGTCAATGCCGGGCGGTATCAATCCACAAACCGCTTGGTCAGATTTCCATAGGCATCAATCCGGCGGTCGCGGAGGAATGGCCAGTGCGTGCGCGTGGTGTCCACGTTGGCGAGATCCACGGGCTTCACGCGGGAACGGCTTCTAGTTTTTCATGGCCGATTTCCACGGTGACGGCATCCAGACGCTCGTCGCCGGGACGGTAAGACATCAATTCCACGCCGATGGGCTGGCCGGTCTGGCCGTCTTTGAGCAGCACCACGCCGTCGCCCAGCTCGGTGGCCGTTTGGTTTTTGCGCGGCGATTGCCAGAAGACGGTCAGCAGTTCCATCTCCGGTTCGTAATAGACTTTTATTTGTGCCATACGAGTCGCGGTCAATCCACAAACCGCTTGGTCAAATTTCCGTAGGCATCAATCCGGCGGTCGCGCAGGAAGGGCCAGTGGGTGCGCGTGGTGTCCACGTTGGCGAGATCAACGGGCACGATGAGAATTTCTTCCTTGCCCGAGCCGGCCTTGGCGATGATTTCGCCGGACGTGCCAGCCACAAAACTTTGCCCCCAGAATTCCAAGCCGTCGCCGCCCACGCCCTTGATGATTTCGTGGCCGATGCGGTTCACGGAGGCGACGTAGCAGCCGTTCGCGACGGCGTGACTGCGCTGGATGGTTTCCCATGCGCTGTGTTGCTTGATGCCGTATTTTTTCTTTTCGCTCGGATGCCAGCCGATGGCGGTGGGGTAGAAAAGAATTTCCGCGCCTTGCATCGCGGTGAGGCGCGCGGCTTCGGGATACCATTGGTCCCAGCAGATGAGCACGCCGATCTTGGCGTATTTGGTCTGCCAGGCTTTGAAGCCAGTGTCGCCGGGCGTGAAATAAAATTTCTCGTAGAACAACGGATCATCGGGAATGTGCATCTTACGGTAGATGCCGAGCAGCGAGCCGTCCGCATCAATGATGGCGGCGGTGTTGTGATAGATGCCGGAGGCGCGTTTCTCGAACAGCGAGGCGATGATGACGACCTTGAGTTTCTTTGCGAGTTTCTGGAAGGCGTCGGTGCTGGGGCCGGGAATTTTTTCGGCGAGCTTGAAGTTCGCGTGGTCTTCGCTCTGGCAAAAATATTGCGAGCGGAAGAGTTCCTGCGTGCAAATGATTTTTGCGCCGGACTTGGCGGCGCGCTCGATGAGCGAAATGGTTTTTTTGAGGTTCGCGTCGGGATTGGCCGACACGTCCGTTTGAATGAGGCCGAGTTTGATCTCGGACGAGGCGGGACGTTTCATGAGAAATCAGGTGTTGGATTCTTTCAACCGCGCAGTTTCTTCCAAGACGATGGTCTTGAACTGCGCGTCGTCGGGCAATGGCTTCGGCGTTTCCTGTCCGAAGAGTTCGCGGATAAATTTGCCAAGCGTCTCGTTCGTCGGGCCGTAGCCGATGCCGTAGATGTAAAACTCTAAATCCGTCATCAGCTTGTCGGCGGTCTCGTAACGGCGGTTCGCATCGTGCGCGAGGCAGTGGTGGAGAATGTCGTTCAGGCGATCATCAATGCGCGCGTCCAGCGCACGGAAATCGGGGATGGGCTGGTTGAGGATGCGGTTGCGGGATTCTTCAGCCGTCGCGCCTTTGAAAATATTCCGTCCGAGCAGCAGATGCGCGAGCACGACGCCGGCAGAAAAAATGTCCGAGCGCCGGTCGGTGACTTGAAAATCCGCCTGCTC
Source organism: Limisphaerales bacterium (assembly GCA_043776855.1). Lineage (GTDB taxonomy): Bacteria > Verrucomicrobiota > Verrucomicrobiia > Limisphaerales > UBA11358 > UBA11358. Next base: position 6,513 of record JAYVQV010000281.1, read on the forward strand.
CGGGCTCATGTAATCCGGCTTGCCGGCGACGACTTCGCCTTCCTGATCGGTGAGAAAACCCTTGGCCTTGGCGATGCCGAAGTCGGTCAGCTTCACGTCGCCCTCGAAGGCGATGAGAATATTTTTGAAGCTCACATCGCGATGGACGATGCCCATCGGCTTGCCGTTCTTGTCGGTTTTGTTGTGCGCGTAAGCCAGGCCGCGCGCGACGCGGCTGGTGATGAAGACCGCGAGCTCCTTGGGCAACGTGCGGCGTTTCTCCGCGAGCTGATGGGTGAATTGTTCGAGGTTCACGCCGCGAATCAATTCCATCGCGATGAAGGCGACGCCGTTCGTCTCGCCGAGCTGGTAGGTCTGGACGATGTTTGTGTGGATCAAATCCGCGACGAGCTTGGCCTCGCCGACGAAGTTCTCGATGAACATTTTCTGGCTGGCGAAGTTGGGGCGGATGATTTTGATGGCGACGCGCTTGACGAATTCGCGCGAGCCGTGCTGCTCGGCTTCATACACGATGCCCATGCCGCCCTCAAAAATTTTGCGGACGATTTCATAGCGGAATTCGTTCTGGATGTTGAACAGCGCCACGCGCGAATAGTCGGAAATTGCGCCGCGAAGTCAAGTCCGCCGCAAAATCCGGCGCAAAAAATAACTGAAAATTTTTAATTTTTTCGCTTGCCTGCAATGCGTATTGGATTTTAACTCGTCACAAGTCTGTCGGTTTTATTTCGGACTAAACAAACAAACAACAACACACAACCAAAAAGAAAATATGGCCAAAGCCCTCTCCAAAGCACAAATCGCGTCGCTCGTCGCGGAAAAGAACGGTCTCTCCAAGAAGCAAGCCGTCGAAATCCTCGACTGCATCGCCGGGCTTGCTTACAAGCACGCGAAAGACACGTTCACCTTGCCCGGCATCGGCAAGCTCGTCCTCAAGAACCGCGCCGCGCGCATGGGCCGCAATCCGAAGACCGGAGAAGCGATCCAGATCAAGGCCAAGCGCGTCGTGAAATTCCGCGTGGCGAAAGCCGCGAA